>JAISTA010000035.1 GCA_031272845.1 Oscillospiraceae bacterium | reverse complement strand
CGGGTTGAGCTCGGCGGGAAACCGCTGACCTTCCTTGACACACCGGGACACGAGGCGTTTGTTGAAATGCGCGCGCGCGGCGCGATGATTACGGATATCGCGATACTGCTTGTCGCGGCGGACGACGGAATTATGCCGCAGACAAAGGAGTCAATCGCCCACGCAAAGGCGGCGAATGTCCCCGTTATCGTCGCGGTGAACAAAATCGACCTGCCCGGCGCGAATGTAGACCGCGTAAAGCAGCAGCTGGCGGATAACGAGCTTGTGCCCGAGGAGTGGGGCGGAGACACCGTTATTGTACCCGTTTCGGCAAGAACCGGCGAGGGAATCGACAAGCTGCTTGAGATGATTGTTCTGACGGCGGAAATGGAGGAGCTTCGCGCAAATCCGAACCGCTTGGCCAAGGGCGCAGTTATCGAGGCGCGGCTTGACAAGGGCCGCGGCCCGATTATGACCGTGCTTGTCCAAAACGGAACGCTGAATCAGGGCGACTATATTATCGCGGGAACGGCAGTCGGCCGCGTCCGTACTCTAAATGATGAAAACGGCAAAAAGATTGAGTCCGCCGGACCCTCCGTGCCGGGTCAGGTTATCGGTATGAGCGAGGTCCCGCACGCGGGAGACGAGTTCAACGCCGTTACGGACGAGCGTATGGCGCGCGAGCTTGCAGCGGAACGCAAAGCTGAGCGCAAGTCGGCGGTTGTTGCGTCGCCTAAGGTGTCTCTCGACGATTTGTTTGCAAACGTACAGGCAGAGGGCGTTCAGACGCTTAATATTGTGGTAAAGGCGGATGTTCAGGGCTCAACTGAGGCCGTAAAGTCCGCGCTGCTGAAGCTTTCCTCAGATGAAGTCACGGTCAAGGTCATCCACTCGGCTGTCGGCGCAATCTCAAAGTCAGACGTTATGCTTGCCGACACGGCTGGCGCAATCGTCATCGGCTTTAACGTGCGTCCCGACACGGCCGCGCGCGATTGGGCGGATCGCTCAGGCACGGATATTCGCCTGCACAGCATTATCTATGACGCAATTGCGGAGGTCGAGGCCGCAGTCAAGGGCAGAACCGCACCGAAATACCGCGACGTTGAGTTCGGCAAGGCCGAGGTTCGCCTGCTGTACAAGGTCTCAAAGGTCGGAACAGTGCTTGGCTGCTACGTCACAGAGGGCAAGATTGTCCGCAACTGCTCCGTGCGCGTCGTTCGCGGCGGAAATGTCATCTATACGGGCGAGCTTGGCAGTCTGCACCGCTTTAAGGACGACGTTAAGGAAGTCCGCGAGGGCTTCGAGTGCGGTATGACCGTCGAAAATTACAATGACGTTGAAGTAGGCGACATTCTCGAGGCCTTCGGCGTCGAGCAAATAAAGGACTAGCGGAAAGTCTGCGAAAAAACGCAGCAGCTGTCCGCCTTAAAATACGAATACGGTTGGATAAAACAAAATGGGAATTACATCACAGCGCGCCGCGTCTGACATAAAAAGAGTTGTATCAGACGCTCTGCGCGAGGTTGCGGATCCGAGAATTTCGGGCACGCTTATTACAATTACAGAATGCATTGTCAGTCCGGACGTCGCTTATTGCACACTATATATTTCGGTTCTCGGCGAATATAATGAAAAGGAGCTGAAAACCGGGCTGTATTCTGCGGCTCCGTTTCTGCGCCGTGAAATCGCGAGGAACGTAAAGCTGCGAATCGTGCCTGAGCTGCGGTTTGCTTTTGACAAATCCGGCGAATACGGCGACAAAATAGAAGGCTTGATTAACAAGCTCCATCAAGGAGATTCCATATAAATGAAGCCAAATCAAAAGGTTAAGCTTGTTTTGCGGAATAAAAGCGTACCGCAGCAGTCTATGGCATACCGCGCGGCGGCGGAGCTTCTTGCGCGGCGCGACAATTTTCTGATAATCACGCACAAACGCCCCGACGGGGACACGATCGGCAGCGCGGCGGCACTCTGCCGTTTTTTGCGCGGTCTGGGCAAAACGGCGTTCATTTACAATAACCGCGAGATAACGCCGAAGTATTTTCCGCTTGTGGCGGGGCTTATAGCGCTCTCGCCCGATTACGCGCCGGATACGATTATTACAGTCGATACGGCGAGTCTTGCAATGCTGCCAACAGGCGCGACGGTGTACCGCGAGGATATAGACATTGTAATCGACCATCACGAGAGCAACACGCGCTACGGCAAATACTGCCTTATCGAAAATAAGGCGGCCTGCGGCGAAATAATCTATGAGCTCATAGCCGCGTTTTCAAACGAAGGCTTTCGTCTTCCGCCGGACATTGCGGAGGCGATTTACGTTGCTATCTCAACCGATACGGGCTGCTTTTCATACTCGAACACAACCGGCGACTCGCTTTTTGCCGCCTCGCGCTGCGCGGCCTCCGGCATAAGCCTGGAGCGGATTAACAAGATTCTGTTCAGGACGACCTCCCGCGCACGCGCTCTGGTTGAAAGCGACATGATGCGCGGAATTAAGTTTTACGAAAACGGCCGCGCGGCTATTGCGATAATTTCCGCCTCAATTCAGGAAACAACGGGCGCGACAGCGGACGATATGGAAAACATCGCGGCAGTCGCCTCCTCAATTGAGGGTGTGGACATTGCCTACACGATAACCGAGATTTCGGGCGACGAGTGCAAGGTTTCCGTACGCACAAACGGCGCTGTTTCGGCAAACAGCGCGGCAAAGCTGTTCGGCGGCGGCGGACATCGCGGCGCGGCGGGCTTTGTTCGCAAGGGCAGCGGCAAGCAGGTTCGGCGGGACATTGAAAATCGGCTGAGCCTCGTTTTCGAGTCCGAGATAAAGACTGCGGACACACAGCTGTAATGCCCGATTCTACCGACGCTCCCCTGCTCGCCTTATCCGGCGTTCTGCTCGTTGACAAGCCGCGGGACTGGACAAGCTTTGACGTTTGCAAGAAGCTGCGCGGTCTTTCGCACATCAAAAAGGTCGGTCACGGCGGAACGCTCGACCCCCTCGCGACAGGGCTTTTGCCCGTATTCTTCGGCGCGGCGACAAAGCTCGCGCAAATCTCGACGGACGCGCAAAAGGAATACATAGCCGGAGTAAAGCTGGGCTTAACGTCTGACACGCAGGACATTACGGGAACGCTGACGAGGACGGAAAACCCGCGCGCCGTCAGTATAGACGAATTCAAGGACGCGCTTGCGGCCTTTTCCGGCAGTCAGCTTCAGCTTCCGCCAATGCACTCCGCTGTTAAGATAAACGGCCAGCGGCTGTATAAGATTGCGCGGCGCGGCGGCGAGGTTGAGCGCACTGCGCGCGAGATTACGGTGTTCGCGACCGAGGTTCTTGAGGACTTTTCCCCGGAGGACGGCGGCGAGCGGGCTGATTTTTACGTTCGGTACGCCGTGTCAAAGGGAACGTACATCAGAACGCTGGTGCATGACCTGGGACAGGCGCTTGGCGTCGGCGCTGTTATGCAGAGCCTGGTCAGAACGCGCGTCGGTGCTTATACGCTGACAAACGCGCACAGGCTGCCCGATATAATACACTACGGAGACATACACGGCGGAATTTCCGGCCTGTTTTTCTCATCCAACTAATGACAGACAAAAAAAGATGTATAGCCCTCGGATTTTTCGACGGTGTTCATATTGGCCACGCCGCGCTTTTGCGCCGCGTGGTCGAGGTTTCAAAAAGCCGGGGTCTGATTCCCTCCGTGCTCACGTTTGACGCGCACCCGAGAAGCCTTGTTACGGGACGCAAAACTCCGCTGATTTGCTCGCCGGAGGACAGGGCGGGACTGATCTCGCGTCTGTTCGGGATTGACGACGTTATTTTCGTACATTTTGACGAGGATACGCTGAAAATGAGCTGGCGCGAGTTTTTGCGCTACCTGCTGGAGGATTTCGGC
This sequence comes from Oscillospiraceae bacterium, assembly GCA_031272845.1. GTDB lineage: Bacteria > Bacillota > Clostridia > Oscillospirales > Oscillospiraceae > JAIRRO01. The sequence goes on along the minus strand of JAISTA010000035.1, from coordinate 1,148 downwards.
GCGAGACATCTCGTCTTCGGCCGCAATTTCCGCTTTGGCTATCGCGGCGAGGGCACGGCGGAGCTGCTTGCGGCGGAATGCGCGCGGCTCGGTATCGGCTTTGACGTAATTTCAGAGGTTTTGGAGGGCGGACTGGTGTCCTCCTCCACGCACATACGCGAGCTGCTGACAGACGGCAATATGCGCGAGGCCGTGAAATTTCTCGGTCATCCGTATGTGCTGACTGACTTTGTGCGCTTCGGCTTTCGCCTCGGCCGCACGATCGGAACGCCGACGGTGAATATGCGCTTTTCAGAAAACGTGCTGATTCCCGCCTTTGGCGTATACTGCGCAAGGGTGTATCCCGACACGGGCGGCGAGTTTTTCGGCGTAACGAATATCGGAACGCGGCCTACAGTCGCGGAAAACTCCGACTCCGTAACCGCCGAGACGTATATACTCGACTTTCGCGGCAACCTGTACGGCCACACCGTGCGGATTGAGCTTTATGAAAAAACGCGCGGAGAGCAGAAATTCTCCGACATTACGGCGTTAAAGGAGCGAATAGCGCTGGACGTCGCGGCCGTTCGTGAATATTTCGGCAAATAATCTTTCACAAAGACCGGGAGCGAACGCTTCCGGTTTTTTTTACGGGAAAATTTCGTGTTCTCTGCGTTTTCGCTTCGTCTCGATTAATTAAGTTGACAAACGCGCTTTAACATACTATAATGTATATTACGTTATTTCTGCAAAATTTGCCTTTTGGGCGCTATGCTGCCCGCATGTAAACACACCTATGACACCTAACAATAACACGCCCAGCGTTAAGCCGGCAATATCTCCGCCGCAAGGCAGCGATACCGCGCCTGAAGCTCAGGCCGCGCCCGGCACGCGCGCGCGTCCGGAGAAGCCTCCTGCCGGGATTACCACTGAAATAATCACGTCAGCGCCCGATACAGCCGCGCAAAGGCCTGATGATACCGACGATCTGGCAGTCCGCGCTCTGTCGGAGGCGGAGGAGAGTCTTCCGCCCGATATTAGCGTCAAACCGCTTGAGGTCGGCATAAGACCGGCGCGCAAGCGGCGATTGCTGCCTCGCGTACTGCTTTCGGTTGCGGCGGCCGCGCTTATTGCGGTTGCGCTGTACGGCTTCTGGGTGTTTTACACGC
>JAISTA010000016.1 GCA_031272845.1 Oscillospiraceae bacterium | reverse complement strand
TAGGAGAAAAATAAAATGTCACAAGCAAAAAAGCAGTCGGCTCTGCCGTCAATTATCGGGTGTCTTGTAATACAGCTTTGCGTGGGAATCATTTACATTTGGAGTATTCTCAGCAGCGGCATTAAGAACAGCGCAACCACCAGCGGAATGTTCGGAATCACAAATGCTTACCCCAGCCTCACAAGCCCAAAGCTTGTCGCGACGATTATGGTTTTGGCGTTTGTCGTCGGAAACTTCATCGGCGGCTTTATTAACGACAAAAAAGGGCCCAAAATCACATGCATAATCGGCGTAGCGCTCTTTTCTCTCGGAATCGGCTCGTCCGGTCTTTTGACTGACGGCACGATACGCCTGCTTCCGCTGACATACTCCGCAATGGGCGGAATCGGGTCCGGCATAGCCTACGGCGCTTGCATTTCCTGCATTCAAAAGTGGCTTCCGCACAAAAAGGGTCTCGCTTCGGGACTCGCGGCGTTCGCATTTGGACTCTCGAGCCTTGTGTTCGGGCCTGTTTCCCGCTGGCTTATGGGTGTTTTCGCGGCAAACAATGAGGTGAACTATACGCCCGTATTTCTGACGCTTGCGGGTGTGTTCTTCGTGCTCGGCATTATCTCCTGCATTTTCGTAACACTGCCGGGAAGCGAATATCTTGCCTCGCTGCCGCAGACCTCGGCAAAGTCAAAGGTCGTTGCGACAAAGAAAAACTATACACTAAAGGAGGCGGCAAAAACCGTCCCGTTTTGGGTGCTGTTCCTTTATATTGTGTTTATTAACGGCACGTGGAACCTTGCGCAGCCCTTCCTGCGCCAGTTCGGCATAGAGCGCGGACTGGCTGAGGGCGTTGCGGTGCTTGTCGTATCGCTGGCCGGAATACCGAACGCTTTGGGCAAGCTCCTAATGGCCGCTGCGTCCGACAGGCTCGGCAGAATCCCGACCTCGCTGTTTTTGTGCGGATTAACGCTTGCCGGCGCGCTGTTTCTGACGTTTATCGGCGGATACGGCTTTATGCTTTTTGTGTTCGTCATCGCTTTCGGCTACGGCGGGCCGTCGTCAATCAACGCCGCTATCTCGACTGACTTTTTCGGGCCGAAAAACTCCGGTACAAACTACGGCATTATTATGCTGGGGCTCGGCATTTCTAGCGTTTTGTTCAACTTCATTAACGATAATCTCCTAAAGAAATTTGTCGATGCGAAAAACTACGCACCGACGTTTATAATGGGCGCCGCAACTGCGGTTCTCGCGGCAGCGTGTATGCTTGTTATCAATGTGTATCTCAAGCGCATGAAGAAAGAAAACGCGGAGGCGGCGGAAGTAACTCAGGGCTGAAGCCCGCGTCCGCGCAAAACGTGTGTTTCTTACGCACCGCTCCACGAATCCGGACTTGCAGCTTCTAATACAAAAAAGGTATGGCAACCCCAAAAATGTCACAAAGACGTGATAAACAAAACTACTATCTCGATATTGCGGATACTGTGCTTGAGCGTTCAACCTGTCTGCGCCGTCATTACGGCGCGGTCATAATCTCAAACGATGAGATTATCGCGACAGGCTACAACGGAGCTCCGCGCGGCAGAAAAAACTGTATCGACCTCGGCTACTGCTTCCGCGAGGAGAACAACATTGCGGCAGGCCAGCGGTATGAGCTTTGCCGCGCCGTGCACGCGGAGGCAAACGCGATAATTTCGGCCGACCGGCGCAGTATGCTCGGCTCGACGCTGTATCTTTCGGGACGGGACGCAAAAACGGGCGAGGTCATCAACTCCGAGTCCTGCTCTATGTGCAAGCGTATGATCATCAACGCCGGCATTTCACGCGTCGTCTGCCGCCGCGCGGGAGACGTGTATTCCGTGACTGAGGTGTCGGAGTGGCTCTCGCAGGACGACACGCTTGCAGTAAAAGCGTAAATATCAGCCGCATAAGACGCTTGTGCGGCTTTACTATTTTGTCAGCATTATAATACGAATCAAAGCTTTGGAGCATAATAGATATGATAATGAATTATGTTAAGCAAACGGTAACAGATGTTTCAGTCAAGGGCAAGCGCGTTTTGCTGCGCTGTGACTTTAACGTGCCGCTCGACAAGAGCACTAACCGGATAACGGACGACAACCGCATAATCGCGTCGCTGCCGACAATCAGGTATCTTCTTGAGCAGGGCGCGCGCGTTATCATCTGCTCGCATTTAGGGCGGCCTAAAGGCAAAATCGTACCTGAAATGTCGCTTTTGCCGTGCGCGCAAAGACTGTCTGCTTTGCTTGATAAATACATACCGCTTGTGAACGACATAACGGGTGAATACGCGCTGAAAATGAGCGAAAGCCTGAAAAACGGCGGCGTTATGATGCTCGAGAACCTGCGCTTTTATCCGGAGGAGGAGCAAAACGACCCGGAGTTCGCGAAAAAGCTCGCCGCTCTGGCCGATATATATGTGTCAGACGCGTTCGGCGCGGCGCACAGGGCGCACGCCTCAACAGCCGGAGTCGCGCAGTATCTCCCGGCGTACGCGGGGCTGCTGATTGACAAGGAGCTTTCCGCAATCGGAGACGCGATAAACAACCCGAAGCGGCCGTTTGTCGCGATACTCGGCGGCAGCAAAATCTCCGACAAGCTCGGTGTTATACGCAATCTGCTGAACAAGGCGGACAAGATCATCATCGGCGGCGGTATGGCCTACACCTTTATTAAGGCGCGCGGCGGCTCAATCGGAAACAGCATTTGCGACGAGGAAAAGCTTCAGTACTGCAAGGAGGTTCTGGATCTTTCGCTTGAAAAGGGCGTTGAGATTCTCCTGCCTGAGGACAGCCGCATTGCGGCGGAGATAAACGCGCCCGAATTCACAGTCGCGCCGTCGGGCAAAATCCCGGACGGACTTGCGGGTTTTGACATCGGGCCGACTGCCGAAGGTATGATTTGCCGCATTGTCGCCGATGCAAAAACAATAATCTGGAACGGACCGATGGGCGCGTTTGAGTTCGCCCCGTTTTCAGGCGGGACGCAGGCGGTCACGCACTGCGTGGCGGACAGCGGCGCGATTACGATAGTCGGCGGCGGGGATTCCGCGGCGGCAGTGCGCAAGTTCGGCTTAGAGCACAAGATGACGCACGTTTCAACCGGCGGCGGCGCGACGCTTGAGTTTATGGAAGGGCGCGTGCTGCCGGGAATCGCTTGTTTGCTGGATAAGTAGCGGCAAGCGGTAGGCGGTGCACACATTGCCGGCGTGCTTGAGTTCCCTGAGAGACAAACCGCGCGGCGCTGCTGTTTGCAGACAGCTCGTATTACCGTCCCGGCATTGCT
>JAISTA010000002.1 GCA_031272845.1 Oscillospiraceae bacterium | reverse complement strand
TGATTTTGAGGTTGTTTGGCGTGATTTCAAGTCCCGCCGCCGAGAGCTTTTCAATCTCGCCCCACAAATGCGCGATGTCGATTATCATTCCAGTGCCGAGAACATTCACCGTGTTGTGCCGCAGAATTCCGGAGGGCAGCAGGTTCAGCACGAACTCGCCGCGCTCGTTTATAACGGTATGCCCCGCGTTGTTCCCGCCCTGATAGCGGACAATTATGTCGTAGTCACAGCCGAGAAGGTCGACCATACGACCCTTTCCCTCGTCTCCCCAATTTGTTCCGACTATCGCAGTTAGCATTGTTTAAGTTCCTTTATTTTCGTGTGCGCCGGCACTGTTTTTGTGCGGACGCGGCAGGCTTTGCCCGCTTACGCCGACTCTCCGGCGTGCTTTATGCCCAGCATACGCAGTTCAACGTCGGTCAGGCCGACGCCGCGCAGCATAAGGCGGTTTCCGCGCAGTGCCTCGATTGAGTTTATGCCCATACCGCCCATCATTTCTTCAATCTCGTGCTTCCACGCGGTCATCAGATTCACAAGGCGCTTGTAGCCGATGTCGGGGTTCAGGCGCTTGACTAAATCCGGACGCTGCGTCGCGATACCCCAGTTGCACTTGCCCTGATTGCACGTGCGGCAGAGGTGGCACCCGAGCGCGAGCAACGCCGAGGTTCCTATATACACCGCGTCCGCGCCGAGCGCGACGGCCTTAATAACGTCCGCCGAGGAGCGAATTGAGCCTGCCGCGACGACTGAAATTTTATCGCGGATACCCTCGTCACGCAGACGGCTGTCCACCTGTGCGAGCGCGACCTCAATCGGGATGCCGACATTGTCGCGGATTCTCGTCGGAGCAGCGCCGGTGCCGCCGCGAAAGCCGTCTATCGCGACAATATCCGCGCCGCTTCGCGCGATACCGGAGGCGATCGCCGCGACGTTGTGCACCGCCGCGATCTTTACGATAACGGGCTTTTTATAGGCCGTCGCTTCCTTTAGAGAGAAGACCAGCTGGCGCAAATCCTCAATCGAGTAAATATCGTGGTGCGGGGCAGGGGATATTGCGTCCGTGCCCTCAGGAATCATACGTGTGCGCGAAACGTCCGGCCCGACCTTTTTGCCGGGAAGATGTCCGCCGATACCGGGCTTTGCGCCCTGACCCATTTTAATCTCAATCGCGGCGGCAGTCTCCAAATACTCGCGGTGAACGCCGAAGCGTCCCGACGCGACCTGAACGATTGTGTTGCCGCCGTATTTGTAAAAGTCCTCGTGCAGTCCGCCCTCGCCGGTGTTGTAAAAGGTTCCCGCCTCCTGTGAGGCGCGCGCCAGGCTTTCGTGCGCGTTATACGAGATAGAGCCGTAGCTCATCGCGGAAAACATCACGGGCAGGTCAAGCTTCAGCTGCGGCGACGTTATTGGTATAAGCTTGCCGTTTTCGCCGCGCGTTAATTCCTCAGCCTTTGCGCCGAGGAAAACAGTTGTTTCCATAGGCTCGCGCAGCGGGTCGATAGACGGGTTTGTGACCTGCGAGGCGTTAAGCAGGATTTTGTCCCAATACACCGGGAATTCGTTCGGGTTGCCCATAGAAGACAGCAGAACTCCGCCGGAATCCGCCTGCTTGTAAACCTCATAAATATCCTTTTTCTTCCACGAGGTGTTTTTCTTAAAGTCATGGTCCGTCGGCACAATTTTCAGCGCGCGCACGGGACAGATTGAAACGCAGCGGTGGCAGTCGACGCACTTCGCGTCATCCGCGATCATTTTGTCCGCTTCTTCAAGGTATTCGTGCACCTCGTTTGCGCATTGGCGCTCACAGGCGCGGCAGCATATGCACTTATCGTAATTCCGGATAACTTCTGATTCCGGATATATATAATTTAAGCTCAATTTGTGTGTACTCCTGAGTTACTTTAACCGTAAATGCGCTTATAAGCGTCTTTTTCCAGCCGCGCGATAACGCACTCGCCGCCGGAGGGCGCCCAAACCCTGTCAAGGTCGGGCTCAATCAGCCGAATCGCGGATTCCTCGCTTGAGCAGTATAAAAGGTCTCCCTTTTCCGCCGCGACCATGCTTCTTAGCTTCAGCCTGTCGTTCAGCGCCATCATGCCGCCGGTAAAGCCGACGAGAATCGAAAACGGACCCGTTATAAGGTAGGGCGAGAATACCGTGCGCAAAAATTCATACTCCTTTCGCTCGTCCTCCGGCATTTTTGCGATCTCCGACCAGAACGGAGCCGCCGTTACGCGGCAGATTTCCTCAAAGGTCAGTCCGCGCCGTCTCGACAAATAGTCTATTATGTACGCGATGACCTCCGTATCCGTCTGGAGCGTGCACGGATAGCCGTACATCTCGATTGAGCGGCGGTTCGCGTCATAGCTCGAAATTTCGCCGTTGTGAACGACCGTTGTGTCCAGCAGCGAAAACGGGTGCGCTCCGCCCCACCAGCCGGGCGTGTTTGTCGGGTACCGGCCGTGTGCCGTGAAGCAGTACCCCTCGTAGTCTGACAGCCTGTAGAACCTGCCGACATCCTCAGGATAGCCGACGGCCTTGAAAACGCCCATGTTTTTGCCGGACGAGAACACAAAGCTGCCGTCTATGCCCTGGTTTATGTGAAACACCGCGCGCGCGGTAAATTCGCGTTCATCCTGCTGGGAGCCGCGCAGCTTGTCGCGGCGCGGCGTCGCGAAATAGCGCCAAATCAGCGGTCCCTGGTCAATGCCGGGGACCGCCTGCGTCGGGATTGTTGACGAGGCGGAAATTTCAAAGGTCTCTTCAAGATATTTTTCCGTCTCAATCTTTGCGCTGATGTCGTTGTGGAAAATATGCAGGGCGTATTTGGACTTATGCTCGGGGTAAATACCGTAAGCGGCAAAGCCGCCGCCGAGACCGTTTGAGCGCTCGTGCATTATTTCAATAGACTGAATTATGGATTCGCCGCTCATCAGCTTTCCCGTTTTCGAGAAAATGCCGGATATCGCGCATCCGGACGGATTGCGGAACGAGCCCTCAAGCGCGGCGGCTTCGGCGAATTTCGCCGTGCCGCCGTTTTTTATTGCGGTTGAAATGTTGTTCATGGAAGATTGTTACCGATAGTTTCAAAATTACTGCGGAAATTACTGCATAAAACAGTGCGGCGGCGCGCCACACTCTAGTCTATATTATAGCATATAAAATTTCGTTGTCAAGAGAGCCGGGCGCGGTTTTGCGTCTGTCGAAAAAAAATTTATTTTGCCTATTGACAAGCTGGTCTAAATGTGATAGACTGTGCCTAGTCTAATAAACATAGACTAAACTGCGCGAACGGAGATGATTCATATGGCTGAGCTTAGACTGACAGACGCGGAGGCGCGCCTTGCCGAAATTGTGTGGGCAAACGCGCCCGTGCCCTCGCCGGAGCTTGTGGAGCTGTGCAAACGCGAGCTTGACTGGGCAAAATCCACAACGTACACCATCCTGAAAAAGCTGTGCGACAAGGGGCTTTTCAGAAACGACAGCGCCCGCGTCACGGTGCTGCTTAGTAAAGAGGACTTGGCCGCAAGGCAGTGCCGCGACTTTATAGACGATTCCTTCGGCGGCAGCTTGCCGAAATTTATCGCCGCCTTTGTCGGAACAAGCAGACTTTCCGGCAGGCAGGCCGAGGAAATCCGTAATCTGATTGAAAAATACAGGGAGGAAGCAGGCAATGAATAGCATTTTCCAAACAGTTTTGAGTATGAGCATAACCGCTTCATTTATAATAGCGGTTCTGGCAGCCGCGCGGCTTATATTAAAGAAGCTTCGCGCGCCGAAATGGGTGAGCTACGTTCTGTGGGCGATTGCGGGTATCCGCATGGCAGTGCCGATCAATCTGAAAAGCGTATTTTCGTTTATCCCGCAAGCTATTGCAGAGGTGCAGATTCCGGACGCGCTGACCCAGCCGTTTTCGCCCGCCGCCGCTCCCGCTGTGACAGACGCGGTGAATGCCGCCGGAGCCGCAGGGGCCGCCGCCGCGCAGGAAGCTGCCGCCGTTCCCGCTGTAATCGAGAACGCGATTAACTGGCAGGACATTTTTGCGCGGGTATGGCTTATCGGCGTTGCGGTTATGGTTTTGTACGCGGTTGTGTCGTATATCAGCCTGATGCGCCGGCGCGGCCGCGTGCGCACTCCGTTTGTGTACGGCTTTTTCCGCCCGAAAATACATATCCCGGACGGCCTGCCCGCAGAAGAGCTGCGTTATGTCACGCTGCACGAGCAGACGCACATAAAGCGCCGCGACCACATAGTAAAGCTTTTTGCCTTTGCGCTTTTGTGCGTGCACTGGTTTAACCCGTTTGCGTGGCTGGCGTTTGTCATGCTCTGCGCGGATATGGAAATGTCCTGCGACGAGCGCGTTATAAAGCAGCTCGGCCCCGCTGTCAAGGCGGATTACTCCATGGCGATACTCTCGCTTGCGGTAAAGCACCGCATACTAAACGCCTCGCCGCTGGCCTTTGGCGAGGGAGGCATGAAAACAAGGATTAAAAACGTGCTGAATTTCAAAAAACCGTCCCGCGTTATAATTCTCGCGGCGGCAATAATTGCGGTGGCGCTCACGGCGGGGCTGCTGGCAAACAGGCAGTGGCAAAACCCAAAGGTAGCCCCGGACGGAATGCGGGCGCTGTATTTGAATCCGGCTATTGCTGATAGTTATTACGACTCGTATTTGATTCCCTATTATTCTGACGGCGGCGGAGAGGTGATTCGTCAGATGAAATTACGCGCCGTATATTCGGACAACACCATTAAATCGCTTCTTTGCAGAGAAGCGAAGCTTAGTTCAAGCAACGAAAAGATTTTTACCGTAAATGAAAACGGTACAGTTAAATCTACGGGACTTGGAGAAGCAACGCTCTATGCTGAATATAACGGCTTCAGGGAAAGTATAAAAATAAAGACCTATGAAGTTTCAAGCTTTGATAGAATTGAGCTTGTTGCGCCGGGTTTTTTTGAGGCGGCGGACGAGGACAAGGCAAAATATATTTTGCCTGAGGTTATTGAGATAACGCCGATTGGAGAATATCGCCGTGCAGACGGTGGACTGGAGGGGGTTGGAAACAAACAGCTGGCTTTTGATATAGCGTATTTTAAGGGCGACGAGTGCGTAAATGATAAGGTTGAGGTAACCGGTTATGGAATAACCGCAGATGGATTCGAAGGAGTTTTAGAAGACGCCTCATGGGAAAATAGCTACCAGTACTCTTCTTATTATCACACAATAGGACCGGGTACTGTAAATTTCACGGTATCATCCGTATTAAGCAAGAAACTGACTGTTATTGTACACGATTATGTAAAGTATTTTGAACCGCCTATCGGAACTGCAATAGATTTGCCTATTTTGCCGGATGACAAGATAGGGGATATAGACCATATTGCGTTTGTTGAAGGCTCCGGCAAGTCAGCTAATGACGGATTAGGAGATGTTGTGCCAAAAAACGGCAAAAAAATAGGTGAGGTTCCAGCTCGAGCACCGAATGCTTGGGAAGAACAGACCGTACCGAAGGTGCTGACTTCGCTAAGCCCGGAAAATGATTACTATTATTTCTATGGCAATGTAAAAAAACTTAACGTTATTGCAATTACAAAAGACGGTGAGATGTACGCACTTGACAAGGGGCTGAAATTTTCTCTAAAGTCCGAAAAGCTGCCGAATTTGAAATATCAATACTACGACGACGCAAGGATTTGGGCTGAAAACGGCGTATGGACGAAGGAAGCGGAAAGATATTACGCTACACAAACGTACCAAACAACAATACCGGATGGCGACTTGCTTGTACATCTTAGCGGAGAAACAATCTGTACGGTAACGGCACAGTTTAAGGAATTTTCGGTAACAATTTCGGAAAAAGAACCTGTTGTTCCGGAAGACCCGTGGCTTGTATATTAAGCATCCGCGCCGCTGCCCCAAAAAACGCCTCAGCGCAACCCAATCCAAACAAACAACCGGGAGAATTCATTTCTCCCGGTTGTTTTTGCGCCAAATCCGCTTTGCCGCGCCGCACTTCACGAGCTGTTGTGCTGCCCCGCATGTTTTTCCTCTTGCAATTTCGACTTTTCTGTTGTATAATTCAATTAAAAAACAGAGTTTCTGCAGTATGATGCGGAAAACTCAAACACGAGGAAAGAAATATGTATAGCTGTAAGTACCCAAACCTGTTTTCCCCTATAACACTTGCGGGGACGACCTTCCGCAGCCGTCTTTTCGGCTCGCCCACAGGCACGAGCTTTCTTGATTCGCGCCACTATCCGATTGCCGAAACCTACGCTTATTATGAGGAAAAAGCCAAGGGCGGCGCGGCCTCAATCTGCGTCGGAGACTGCGTGATTTCAGAGGATTCGCGCATGAACAACGGCCATATCGCGCTGTATGACCCGATGAATTATATGCACCTGAATAAGCTTGCGGACGCGATTTCGCGCCACGGCGCCGTCGCCTCAATTGAGCTGTCGCACTCCGGCTCGCACTCGCACGCCTCTGCGCGCGAGGGAGCGCAGCTCTACGGCCCTATGGAATACGACCTGCCGGGCGGCTTTCACGTTCTGCCGATGACGGATGAGCAGATATATAAGGTGATTGACCAGTACGTTCAGGCGGCAATAACCGCAAAACGCGCGGGCTTCGGCATGGTTACGATCCACGGCGGGCACGGCTGGCTTCTCACCGAATTTATGTCGCCGAAGTCGAACCAGCGCACGGACAAGTGGGGCGGAAGCCCCGAAAACCGCTGCCGCTTTGCGGTTGAGGTGTGCGACGCGATACGCAAGGCCGTCGGGCCGAAGTTCCCGATCGAAATGCGTATTTCCGGCTCCGAGTGCAACCCGGCCGGGTACGATATAGACGAGGGCGTTGAGATTGCAAAGCAGCTTGACGGACATCTCGACCTGATTCACGTTTCGGCGGGCTCGCACGAGGTGTGGGACGTGTTCACCGTGACGCACCCGGATATGTTCCTGCCGGACGGCGTTAATGTGCGCTTTGCGGCGGAGATTAAAAAGCACGTCAAGCACTCCAAGGTCGCAACCGTCGGAGCGCTTAACAAGCCTGAGATAATGGAGGAGATAATTGCCTCCGGAAAGGCGGACGTCGTTCAGGTCGCGCGCGGCCTCATCGCAGACCCCGCCCTGCCGAAAAAAGCCCGCGCCGGGCGCGAGGACGACATTAATACGTGCGTGCGCTGCCTTGCGTGCTTCTCGAATCTTATGACAAAGGGAACCTTTATCTGTGCGCTGAACCCCGTTATCGGCAACGAGGTTGAGAACAAGTGGGTTCCGAACGTCGTGGCCGACGCGGCAAGGGGCGCGGACGGATACGCCCTGCCGGATATTGACCCGATAGCGGTTCCGCACACGTACAGGAAAAAGGTGCTGGTAGCCGGCGGCGGAATCGCCGGAATGCAGGCGGCGCTGACGGCGTATTCGCGCGGGCATTCAGTTACGCTTGTTGAAAAGAGCGGAAAGCTCGGCGGCGCTCTTTTGTGCGAGGACGCAGTTCCGTTCAAGAAAGACCTCGCAAAATACCTTGAGCGTCAGGCAAAAAGAATTGCCGCCTCCGGAATCGACCTGCGGCTGAACACAGAGGCGACACCCGCCCTTGCCGCGCAGCTTAATCCGGACGTTGTAATCGCGGCGACCGGCGCGCGTCCGCTCGTTCCGCCGATTCCGGGCATTGAAAACGCCGTTTCGGCTGAGGATGTGTACGTTAAGCCGGAGCTTGCGGGAAAGTCGGTCGTCATACTCGGCGCTGGGCTTGTCGGCTCGGAGCTCGGCATTTATCTGTCACAGCTCGGGCGTGAGGTCACGATTATAGAGATGGCGGAGGCCGTTAACGACGGCGGAAATATCCTCCAGGGACTTGCAATCCGGCTTGAGAGCGCGCGGCAGAATATTTCCGTAAACTTCAAGACCAAAGCGGTTGAAATCGGCAAGAATTACGTCAAGGCGCAGAAAGAGGACGATACAGCCGCCGAATTTAAGGGCGACACCATTATCTACGCGCTCGGTCAGGTTCCGCAGACTGAAAGCGCGGAGGCACTGCGCTTTGCAGCGCCGGAGTTTTACCAGATCGGCGACTGTCTCGCGCCGAAAAATATCGTCGAGGCAAACCACGCGGGATATTACATCGCGAGAAAACTGTAAAAACCGCAGTACCGGCTGAAATTTCGTGCGCAAGGTGCCGCTTTGCGCACGGGATTGTTTTACGGCGTGCCGGCACGCCGTATGCTGCAAAGCTTTAGAGACTATAAAGGAAAAGCGAGAACAAAAAATGGATTTTACCTGCTTTACACAAAGACTGACGGCAGCCTGCATTATCGCGCAGAGAGCCGCAGCACAAAAATCGGCAGAGGCCGCGCTAACGGGACTTTTACTCCGCGCGGACGCGCAGGACTTGATAACAGTCACGGGGTATGACCTCAAAATCGGCATACAGACAAAATTTTCAGAGGGCGTATCAGTAAACGCGCCCGGCTCATGCGTTGTCCCGGGACGGCTGTTCTGCGACATTGTGCGCCGCCTTGAGGGCGAGACAGTGCGCGTCAGGCTCTCCGGAAACGGAAGCGTTATAATCGAGGGCGGCGAGTCCGAATTCACCCTCCAGACAATACCCGGCGAATATCCAGACTTTCCGAGTGTGGACGACACGGAATCTGTCGGCATTGCGGCGGCTGATTTCGTGCGCCTTATCGAGAGCACGTCCTTTGCCGTGGCGACGGTCGAAACGCGCGTTGACCTAACGGGCGGACAGTTTACAGTCTCGCCGGATCGCCTGCGCGTCGTTTTCTGCGACGGCTACAAGCTCGCGATGTGCCAGACGGCCGCCGAAACGTCAGGCGCGTTTTCCGGCAGTCCGTTTATTGTGCCGGGAGTTGCGCTTGCCGAGGCGAAAAACATCGCGTCTGTTGTTAAGGCTGATGAGCAGATAAAAATCGGCGTTTCAGAGGCCAGCCGGCACGTTGTGTTCAACTTCCCGGAAACGGTGCTTATATCGCGCCGCCTGACGGGCGACTTTGTTAATTTCGACACCGTCGTTCCGCAGGACAACAATAAGGTCGTACTGGCCGACCGCCGAAAGCTGCTCGCGACGACGGAGCGCGTGTCGCTTGTATCGCAGGACAAGCTGAAAAGCCCCCTGCGCGTTACGATTAACCCCGAAACCGAAAAAATCTTTATGCGCATGGAAACGGCAGTCGGCGAGGCTGACGACACCGCGCCGATTACCGCGAAGGACGGCGCGGAGCTGCGCGAGTTTGCAATCAACAACCGCTATTTGCTTGACGCGCTGCGTGCCTGCTCCGAAAACACGGTTCGGCTGACGTATTCAGAAAACGTCAAGCCGATTGCGATTTTGCCGGAGGCGGAGGACGACGATTCGTTTTTGTATCTTATAGTGCCGATGCGTTTTTCGGCTCAGAATAAGGGAGAATAAGCGTTGCCGGAATTTCGCGTTCTCGCTCTCGGCGACGTTTGCGGCGATTGCGGGATAGATTTTGTGTGCTCGCGCCTGCCAGAGCTGAAACGGGAGCTTTCAATTGACTTTTGCGTTGTAAACGGTGAAAATTGCTCAATGCTGGGTATAACTCCGTCTCAGGCGGACACACTGTTTTCACACGGGGCAAACGTCGTCACCCTTGGCAACCACGCGTTCGCGCGGCGCGAGATAACGTCATACCTCGAAACGCGGCGGGACATTTTGCGACCGGCAAATATCCCGGCGGTCAACGCGGGTTATGGCTGGTATGTGTACGACCTCGGGCGTGTTTCCGTCGCGGTAATCGCTCTTGTCGGGCGGGTTGATATGGATCCCGCTGAAAATCCGTTTATTCTGGCGGACAAGCTTTTGGCGGAGCCGGGAATTGCGTCCTGCGGGATTAAGCTTGTGGAGTTTCACGCGGAGGCCACGAGCGAAAAGCTCACAATGGGCTATTTTCTCGACGGTAAGGTCACAGCCGTCTGGGGTACGCACACGCACGTTCAAACGTCTGACGCGCGGGTTTTGCCTGAGGGCACGGGCGCTGTGTGCGACGTCGGAATGTGCGGGGCGCGGCATTCTGTTTTAGGGTCAAAGCCGGACGCCGCCGTGCGGATGTTTCTCGGTCATCCGCGAGAGAGGTTTGTCTCGGAGCAGGGGCCGGCAAAGCTTGAGGGAGCGGTTATAACAGCCGATACGGCAAGCGGCAAATGCGTTTCAATTGAGGCGATTCGGATAAACGAATAGAAAAAACACGGCCGGTAAGGGATTTTTTATGAACGAAGAAAGGCTTTTTCGCAAATACAATGTTGAGCCGCAGTGCAAATACTGCGTGCACTCCTCGCTGGTTTCCGGTCTTGAGTACATCTGCCCGAAGGCCGGCGTTGTGCGTGCGGGAAACTATTGCCGCCGCTTTGAATATGATGTGTATAAGCGCGAGCCGGAGACGCTGGCGCCGAGGGTTTCGGTACAGGAGTTCGACCCGGAGGTTTTCCGGCTATAGGCTTCAGCAAAAGGATACAGCTATTGAAATTAGACGATAAAGAACAATACGAGCCCTGGAACTACCGGGGCGGTACATACGGCAGCTCGGGCTATTATGAGGAGTCCCGGCCGGGACAGCTCGAAGAAACGACCGGAAAAGTGCGCGCAGGCGGAGGGGTTGTGTTTTTCTGCCTGCTCTTTTTGGTTTTGCACGAGGGCTTGCAGTTTGTGCCGTTTGTCGGCGAGCTGGTCGCCTCCCTGCCGCAAGCGCCGTATATGCACGCGCTTGTTCAGCTTGTGTGGTATGCCGTGATGGCGGTTCCGCTCGTGCTGATAGTGCGCAAATTCCTTGCGGCGGACATTAGGTACGCTGTAACGCTGAAAAAAAGCGGAAGAAAATTTATCGGCACGGCGCTTGTGTGCATATTCGTCGGGAATTTTATAATCAACGAAATTTTGCTCTTTCTGGAGGACTTTCTGCCGGAAATCGGCAACACAAACCAAGCTGCGATAGACTCAATGCTGAGCTCCGGCGCGATTTTTGCGGTTCCGGCGGTCTGCATATTTGCGCCTATTTTAGAGGAGCTGATTTTCCGCGTCGGGCTGTACGGGCTTTTTCGCGGCGGGGCGGGAGCCTCGCGCCTGCGCATAGGCCTTGCCGTTGCGTGCAGCGCGGCGGTGTTTTGTCTGTACCACGTTTGGTCTCCGGCCGTCGCGACAGGTCAGCCGCTGTATCTGCTGTACGGACTGCAATATCTGGCGGCATCAGTCGGGCTTGCCGTGCTTTACGAGAAAAGCGGCAGTATAGCCCTGTCCATGCTTTTGCACGCTACAATAAACACAATCGCAACGGTAATTGCGCTGACGCAGTTGTAAAAGAACGTGCTTTTACGCAAGAAAGTCAATAAAACAATGCGATTCGACAAAAACAGCGTATGAATTTACAAATCGTTCATTTCAGGTTCATGAAATAGAAATTATTAAATGTTATTATGCAGTTGTTGATTGCGATTAAGACATTTCAATTTCTCTCTAACCTCCTAAAAACCACAAAGCCGCAAGGGTAATGCCTTGCGGCTTTGTGGTTTTGTTTTGGGCGGTACTTGACGCCGGGCGGTTGCTTCGTACCTTGCGGCGCGGGTTGGTGTTCTTTTAGACGCAAAACTCGCGGCGGGAACGAAAAGTTCTCTGTGCGGCGCAGGCTGCTATGTTTGGAATAGGGACTGGACTGCTCTTCTTTGCGAAGCTAGAACGCCTACGCGGCGGGCGGTTACTTTTTCCGGTTCGCCGGA
>JAISTA010000223.1 GCA_031272845.1 Oscillospiraceae bacterium | reverse complement strand
GCTTATCGTTTCAAGTGCACTGCTGTTGAAAGCATTGTATTCTACACTGACAAGACCCGTGCAGCCGCTGAAATCAGCTGTTACAACGCCGCTCCAAGAAAACGCGGAATCCTCAAGGCGTACGAGAGCAGTATGTCCGCTAAAATCAACTGTTTTAAGCTCGCTGCAGCCGCCAAACGCATAATAGCCTAATATTTCAAGATTAACCGCACTGGAAAAATTGACATTGGCAACCGTTGAATTACTAAATGCACCGTCTCGAATTTCTCTGAGATTATCAGCACCCGACAAATCGAGATTTACGATATCTGAGTTGGAATCAAACGCGGAATCGCCTATAGTCGTAACCTTATATATTCCGTCGTAATCGTCAGTTCCCGGGTCGTTGTAAAAATCCGCTCTTGTTATAGTAATTGTGCTGGGGATAACGACTGTTGTGAGCTCATAGTAGTTATATTCCACATCTTGCGACACGGCGGCAGTGCCGTCATCGTAAAGGAGGTAGCATAAGTCTCCGGATTTTGCGTAGTCAATGTCCGTCGGCGCGGCTTTGGCGTTTCCGGGCATACAAACTGCTAAGGCAACCGTCAGCGCCAGCAAAATAGCTGCCGCCAGCATTGCCCGGAGCGCCGGGCGGGGTTTTATTTTAGTCATAGCTTATTTCCTTATTATGGGGGGGGGGGTAGTATTTGACATTATTTTTATCTGTGCTTATTCTATAGTATACACAGCCGTTTTGTCAATATTAAATTTGAAATTCGGCGGAAATATTTTTTGGGGGAGGGCGACGTCCCGCCGAATTCCTGTCGTCCGCCCGCCGCGCGGACCGCCCCTGCGGCGCACCGCAAGATTAGCCCCCGCGCGTTATTTCCCCCTTGCATACCTTTCCCGTCTGTGATAAACTTAAGCTGCAAGACAGCGGTTTTGCCGCAGTCCTTTCATCCCGGACAAAATACCCGGTCACGCAGACCGCCCCTAACCATCAAAAAACACAGGTGACACGCTATGCCCCGCTCCGCTTTGCCCGCAAAATCAATCGCCCTGCTCGGTTCAACCGGCTCAATAGGCACCCAAACGCTTGACGTTGTGCGCCATCTCGGCTTTCGCGCTGTCTCGCTCGCGGCGGGCGGCGGCAGTCTTGACCTGCTTGCGCGGCAGATCGAGGAGCTCCGGCCGGAAACCGTCTGTGTCTATAGGGAAGACGCGGCGGCGCGGCTAAAGGCACTCGGCTCATTTCCCGGAACCGAAATCGTCTCCGGAAAGACAGGGCTTTTTGCCTGTCTTGACGGCGCGGATATGACCGTTGCGGCAATGTCCTCGCGCGATTTGGCGGCGGACGTTATCGTCCGCTCCCTTGAACGCGGAATTCCCGTTGCGCTGGCCGACAAGGAGGCGCTTGTGTGCGACGGGCTGCGCATTATGGCGGCCGCCGCGTCGTCACAAACGCCGATAATTCCCGTGGATTCCGAGCATTCGGCAATTTTTCAGTGCATAAACGGACACCGCGAGCAGGTCAGAAAGGTGATTCTCACGGCCTCCGGCGGCGCGTTTCGGTCGCTTGCTCCGCGCGAGCTTGAAACGGTGACTTATGCGCAGGCGCTAAATCACCCCACCTGGAGCATGGGCGAAAAGGTTACGCTCGACTCTGCTACGCTTATGAACAAGGGCTTTGAATTTATCGAGGCAATGCGTCTTTTCGGCCTGGCACCCGATGAAATCGAGGTGCTGATTCACCCGCAGAGCATAGTCCACTCGATGGTTGAGTTCGCGGACGGCACGATTATCGCCCAGCTCGGCGCAACGGATATGCGTATGCCGATTCAGTACGCGCTGACGTACCCGGAGCGCGCCGAGGGTATTCTTCCGCCGATCTCGCTCGCGCAAATCGGCATGCTGGAGTTCTCCGCGCCCGACTTTTCGCGGTATCCCTGCCTAGAGCTTGCAATCAGGGCCGCAAAACGCGGAGAGGAGACCTGCCGCGCGCTCGTCGAGGCGGATCACGAGGCGCTGGCGCTGTTCAAGGCAGGCAAGCTGCGATTCACGGAGATAGCGGGCTGGATAGCGGAGCGGGTTGGTGTGTAGCGGGAAGTAGGCAGACAGGAAACCGGGGAGCGTACGGGACAACAGTTTTATAGCCGTCCCACACACGCATAGCGATTTAAGCTCGAGGCAAACAAAAGCCGCACCCGGCCTAACGGCGGGTGCGGCTCTTTTTTCTGGCCTGCGCCTTATTTCATATTTTCCATTAGTTCAAACATCAACCGTTTCTGCTCCGCAGACAGAAGCGCCCAGCGATCGAAAAAGGCTTTTTGCTCGCCTGACAGCTCAACCATGGTTCCCTCACAAAAAAATTGCGCCAAGCTGATACCGAACGCGCCGCATACTGACTCTAATGTTGATATACTCGGCACGGTGTTTCTGTGAAACAAATTGGCGATCGTGGACTGTGACAGTCCAGATTCCTTTGCCAAACGGTATTCTGACCATTTCAGCTCGTCCATAATGCGGCGTATGCGTTCGGTTGCGTTCATAGTACACCTGCCTCTTTATAAGGTGATTATACCGTTCAGCTGAAATATAAAATAGTGTTATTTTGTATTGACAATATCGTTTAGTTGAGATATAATAAAAAATGGATATAGCTTTTACACAAATTTTAGGGAGGTCTAAAATGGTTTGTCCGAAATGCAACAGCGAAAATGTAGTAATAGAACGCGAGAAGGTAAGCGAAAAAACAAAAGGCAAGACCAGCGCAAAATCTAACGGCTGCCTTTGGTCTTTAGGGCGAGGCTGTCTCATAGTGTTCACCTTCGGGCTTTGGCTTATTTTTGGTAAGCGCAGAGGCTCCGGTAAGCTCAAGAGCAAAACGAAGCTGCAGCATAACACAGTTGCGCTTTGCCAAAGCTGCGGAAACACGTGGATTATATCACGGGGTTAAAATAAACGCGATTATCCGCATAAAAGCCCGCTGAACAGAAATGTTCATGCGGGCTTTTATTGCATCTGACGCTGCCCTCAGCGTCCCGTCCCCGAGACCACGACATTGCCGTTTTAGAATCACCGCAACCGGACAATAGACGTACGGAATGCCGAGACCACGGCATTTGTGCTTAGAACCACCGCAACCGAACCATAAACGCATGGGACGCTGTCTGCAGCGTCCCCTACATCACAGCCCCGCCCGAAATCCCGTTTCTACCACCGCACCCGCCCGTCCAGGACGCGCAAAGCGCGTCCAAGGACAACGCACCCAACCGCACCAAGCCAGACGGGTATGCCGTTTGACGCACAGTCCGGCGGCAAACCGGACAAGGGACGTCGAGGACGCCGTCCCCTACGGAAACGTTGCGGTAGCGGGCAAAATCCCACACCGTAAGACATACTCCACCGCAACCACAACACCCGCCGCGTCGGGACACGCACCAACCGCCAGCACAACGTGCGTCAGCAATCGTAGCAGTACCATCCTTCCGGTTGGCACCCCCACCGCACCTCGCGCGCACCAGCCCTCCGACCTAAGTCTTTAGCCCCGGATAGGCTTCGCCCCTGTGTGCGGCTGGGCTGAAGCATTCGCCGCGACCACCGCACCTGTCATTGGGTGGGAACGCACCTATTTGCAGCACCTGCTGTTGCCCGGCATAAAAAAAGATTTGCTTCTTTCTAAAAGTAACCGCCCGCCGCGTAGGCGCTTTTGCTTCGCACAGAAGAGAAGCCGAGTCCATATTCCAAACACAGCACCTCGCCCCGAACAGAGAACTTTTCGTTCCCGTCTTGAGTTTTGCGTTGTAAAGAACACCAAGCAACGCGGCAAAGTCACAGCAGGGAAAGCGGGAGCAGCGTCCCCGCCCAATGCTTCGCCAAAAAGCCGCCCCCACCCACAATAAGAAACACCCCGCAGGATTCCAGTGTGTAATAGCAACGGAGCAAGGGAGAGTGCTTAAATAGCATATCCAGCCAAAATCCGCAGCTCCGTCCCGCACCCCCGAGAAAAGCCCCGCAGCTTGACAATCCCCCGAATCCGCAATATAATAGCATTAACCAAATGAAACAATTCACAGTAAACAAAAATGACGCGGGACGGCGGCTGGACCGCTTTTTGCTCAAGGTCGCGCCGGGACTTTCCGCCGGTGGACTGCAAAAATATCTGCGCAAGGGACGCTTTCGCGTAAACGGCAAAAAAGCGGCGGGGGACGCGCGGCTTTTGGACGGCGACATTGTTCAGGCGTACTTAAATGACGAGCTTTTTGACGCACAGCCGGGGCGCGAACGCGAGGCGGCGTTTGCCGAAAAAGTACCCTCGCCTGAGGTCGTGTATGAGGACGATAATATCCTTGCGGTGTCCAAGCCGCGAGGACTTTTGTCGCATTCAGACAGCGGCTTTGCGTACAACACGCTGATTTGGCGCGTTCAGGCATATCTGCACAATCGCGGCGAGTATGACCCGGCGGCGGAAAATTCCTTTGCGCCTGCTTTGGCAAACAGAATCGACAGGAACACCGAGGGGCTTGTTCTCGCGGCCAAAAACGGCGAGGCTCTGCGGATACTCAACGAGAAAATCCGCCTGCGCGAGATAGACAAATACTACCTTGCGGCGGTCGTCGGCACGGGAATGCCGAAGCGCGGCACGCTTTCCGGGTACCTTTTTAAGGACGCGAAGCAAAACCGCGTGTTTGTAACCGACCGGCCGCAAAAGGGCAGCGTTTCGGCCGAGACGGAATACCGCGTCGTCTCCGAAAACAAGGAGCATGGGCTGACGCTGCTTGAATGCCGCCTGAAAACCGGCAGAACTCACCAAATCCGCGCGCAGCTCGCGCACGCGGGCTTCCCGATTCTCGGCGACGGCAAATACGGCAGCGGCGAGGCAAACCGACGCTTTCACGAGCCGCAGCAGCTGTTAACGTCCTATAAACTGGTGTTTTCCTTTGCGGGAGACGCGGGGAGCCTATCGTATTTGAACGGGAAGACGGTAGAGCTTGAAAATGTCGAGTTCGCGCGGAAATATTTCGGCGCGGGACGCAGACATAAGGAAAAATAATTATGAAGCAAACTGTCTTTTCAGCGCGCGTTAGGCTTATTTTATCCGCTGCGACGGCGTTTTTGCTGCTTGCGGGACTGTTTTCCTGCGGGAACGGAAAACCTCCGGCTGTGAAAATCGGCAGGTATTATCTGAACGCGGCGGATTCGCAGTCACCGTACATCGAAATTTTGCCGGGATCCAGGCTGGCTTTCCGGAATTTCGACACACGCGAGCTCGCGGAATATTTGTGCGGCGGACTGCCCGAAAAGGGCAGTATTGACTATGCTTCGGGCGATTTTGACGATTCCTACGCAAAGGCAATCGCGGTCGCCAACGGAGAGGAGCGCGGGTTTACCGTTGAAGAATGGAGCGGCATATGGCACGTGAGCTTTGCCATAGACGAAACATACGGAATCAATATAGGCCTCCAAAACGGCGCGCTTGCCCTGGGCGAACAGAAAACCTTGTACACACTCGTGCAGAGCTAAGACGGGCTCGGGTATTTTTCGCAAAAAGAAAACAGAGAGCAGCGACAAGAAATGTCCGGTAAGCGGAAAAACAAAAAATCAAATACAGAAAGGTCATAATCCATCCGGAACACAGCGTTGCTATTGTACGGAATGCAAGAAAACCTACACGCTGGAACCGAAACGTGTTGCCTACGATGAAGAAACTCGCAAACAGGCCCTGAAAATCTATTATTCAGAGGCGAGCGGATGCAAAGTGAGGCTGATTTTGGGAATGAGCAAAGCCAACGTATACAACTGGATCAAGGCGGAAGCCGCTAAAAAAAGAGTCGCTAAAAAGTAACGGGAAGAGTTTTCAACAATTTCTCAACAATCGCTATGAGTTGGATGAGTTGTACTGGTTTATTGAGCGAAAGCCGCACACCGAAACCCGTGAAAATGTGTATGTGATGACGATGGTAAGCCGCAACCCGCGTCAGATTGTAGGTTTTGATGTGGCTTTTGACAAATCCCCTGAGCGGATACAGCGAATCGTTGACAGTGCGCCTTGGGCGGCGGTGTACTTTTCGGATGGCTGGAGCGGATACAAAGACGTAGTATATCCCGGTAAGTACATGCAAAATTTCCACAACAAGAAAGATACGTACACGGTCGAGGGTGTAAATTCGGATTTGCGATGTTGCATCCCGGTTTTGGCGCGGTGCAGCCGGTGCTTCGCGAGAAAACTTGAGACGTTGCAGGCGGTCGTGACGGTATTCGTCGATGCTTACAACAAGTTTGGCACCGCAAAATCGCGCTGGCGCGCTTCTCACCCGAAGGGCGAATTACCTTTTGGCTTGGTTGATTTCCTTTA
>JAISTA010000142.1 GCA_031272845.1 Oscillospiraceae bacterium | reverse complement strand
ATATTTTCCTTAATACCGCAGTCGAGTAGCGCGACGCTGTGCGCACCATCCGGATTCACGATGTATTTTTCAGCCGTCGAGGTGCTTTGTATCGCGTCCTTTATTTCGTAGGCGGCAAGCTCCTCAAGCGACACCGCGTCGGGCGCGGGTGCGATTGCCCCGTTCATAACGCCGGACTCGCGGAGAATCTTTGTCAGGCGGCGCGTGTCTATTCCCGAAATGCCGACAATGCCGTTTGCCTGTAAAAAAGCGTCAAGATCCCCTTCGCTTCGAAAATTCGAGGGCTCCTGACACCATTGTTTGACAATATATCCGCGGCAGGCCGGTCTGTCGCTCTCCAGATCCGCCGGAATAACGCCGTAATTTCCGATCATCGGAAACGTCTGGGTGATTATCTGCCCGTAATAGCTGCGATCCGTCAGCGTTTCAAGATAGCCCGTCATCTGCGTTGTAAAAACGGTTTCTCCGATTGTAACGCCGACAGCGCCGAGGGACTGCCCCTCAAACACGGTTCCGTTCTGGAGTATTAAGTAAGCTTTGCTCATAGTGCACCCTTTTCTTTCAGTAAAACAGAAGCTTAAAGCTCTGTTTTTAACTTTGCATAGACCTGATTATTCCGTTTGCGATGTCGCGCCGCGTTGTGCGCATATCCATCGCCTGCTTTTCAATATACTTGTGCGCCTCCGGCTCAGACATACGCATGCGCGCGATAAGTATACACTTTGCGCGGTCGATCAGCTTTATATCCTCAATTTTTTGCTGGAGCTTTTCGTTCTCGCGCCGCATCATATTAAACCGCGCGCGGGAGGCCTCCGCCATAGTCACGGCCGTCCAAAACATGCTGCGCGAAAGCGGCTTTGCGACAGTTATAACGCCGAACCGCGCCAGCTTTTCAGCGGCCTGCGTAAAATCACTTTCCGGCACGATAAAAATAACCTCACCGCGCAGGTTTTCCGACACGGACACAGCGAGCTTGTCGCCCGGCTCGTCCGGCAGAGGACCCGACACAACAATCAGGTCGAATTCCGAGACGGCGAGCGTGCGCCGCGCCTCTCCGGCGGACTGCGCCCTTGAAATCAGCGAAAAGTCCATTTGGCGCAGGGTTACGGCGAACTGATCGGCGGCGCTCTGTGAAGTTGTGACTAAAAGAGCTGTCTGCAAGCTCTAAGCGCGTCCGTATTTGCTGGAAAGCGAGTCAAGAAGCTTTGAGAGCAGCGTATAGATATTGCCCGCCGGGCTTTCCGCATACTGTGCGGAGGCAACCTCCTCAAGCATATCCGCGCTCTTGACCTCAAGCGTCAGGTACAGCGCGTTTTCGCTGCCCGAAAAATTCGCGGCAAGCCCGTTCTGTCCGGCGACGGCGCCGACTGCGGTTTTGAAGGTCTGGATATTGTCCGCAAGGCAAAGCGGAGCGGCGGCGGACAGGCGTATGGAGTTTTGCCCGGCCCTTTCGCCGTGATACGAGGCCTCCGTTTCAATTCCCATCGTCTGTAGGTACAGGCAAATGTCCCGCCGCACGTTCTCGCCCAAATCGTCGGGATACACGTCAAGATACGTGCCGAAATCAAACGGAATATCTGTTGCGCGCCCCTCAGGATCGGTTTTGAACAGGCGGAACTCAACCTCCGCCGAAACGCCGGCGGTAAGACCCGCCGCGCCGAAGGCGTCCTCCGATTCGGCGAGTATAGCGCGCGTGTCATATTCCGAAACCGCGCCGTTTTCCTCGCGCAGAGCGGCAAACATGCGAAGAACCCTGCCGTGTGACGGCCGCCACGGAAGCGTTGCCAGCGTGTCGCAGTCGGGATACAGGTAAAGCTCCTTCGTTTCGGGCGGGCAGTCGGCAAGGGCCTGCGCCGAAACGCGTATGCCCTTGGTCACCGCCGCCTCAAACTGCTTAGGCGGTATCGACACATTCTTAACAACGCCGTCAGCGTCAGTAAACGCGAGACGGATAAACTTAACGTCGCTCTCCTGATCCGTTACAAAACGGATGATTTCTTCCGCTTTTGTCATTTTACCAGCTCCAAAACGGCTTTTCGCGCCGTATTTTTTACCGAAAGACACGGCTTTCGCCGCAATGCTTTAGTTGTCTGTATACATCTGCTTGTACGGATTCGCGCTGTTAGCCGTAAGCACCCAATAATCCGCGCCGAGCAGCTCGTTTATGTCGCCGCCGAAAAGCGCGGCATAGCGCTTTACGTATTCCGAAATCGCGACCTTGTCCGCGTCCTCAGCCTTGCGGCAGAGAACCTGCTTGGGCACATCCTCCGGGGGCTCGCCTGAGCGGATATATATAGCCCCGCCGTGCATTCCGGTGCCCGTAAAGCGGCCGACCTCGGCGCGACCGCCGGAGTTTTTGTTCAGTACGATTATCAGGCCGCCCGCCATATATTCGCCGAGAAAGGAGCCTGTTCCGCCGCCGACGACGATAACCGGACGCTTGTCGCGATACTGCTTCATGTGTATTCCCGTGCGGTAACCGGAGCCCTCGCGCACGTAAATAACGCCGCCGCGCATAGCGTACCCCAGCGCGTCTCCCGCGTGGCCGTGGATGACAATCTCGCCGTCGTTCATCGTGTCGCCGACAGCGTCCTGCGCGTTTCCGTTTACGGTAATGCGCGCGCCGTCCATATAGCAGCCCAGAGCGTTGCCCGGAGTGCCGTTTATGACAAGCGTCTTGTCCGCCGTTGCGGAGGCCGCAATAAACCGCTCGCCATAGGCGTTATCTATAATTATTTCGCCCGTGAGCTCACGCACCCTTTCATTCAGTGCGTAAAAACCGAGATGCTTTGCCGAGAGTGTTTCAGACATCAGTGCTCCTCCCCAAGGTATTCGCGGCGCACGTTTTGTCCGAAGGCCGCGAGAGCCGGGTGCTGTGTTAACAGTGTGAAATCGACCGTTTGAAGATCCGTTGCCCGCCGTATAAGATCCGTAATAATCCCGGCGCGTTCATACGCGGGAATTTCCCCGTCCTCGGGGTGCTTGCTCCCGATTAAGATAAAGCCGCGAAGCCGGTTATCCTTGACAAAAAACTTCTTGTAGTTGTTTCCCTCAATTATGGCGATTTCCTCGCCGTCATAAAATCCTGCGGAGAGCACGTGCTTTCCGAAAAAGCCTATCGCGTTCAGCGGAAACGCCTTATCAAACTGCACGGGAGCGCCCGCCGCGTTAAGCCCGGCCGCCTCGCCCTGCATATACGCGTTCGGCAAGACCGCCATAATGCGGCTCTGACCCGTAACAACGTCCTTTTGCTCGCAGCAGTCGCCCGCCGCGTATATATCAGGGTCGGAAGTGCGTGAAAATTCGTCTATCACAACGCCGCGCGCTACAGTAACGCCCGCGTCCGCGAGAAGCGCGGTGTTCGGCCGAACGCCGACGGCAAGCACCAGCACGTCAAACTCAAGGCTTTCGCCTGTTGCAAGCGCCGCCGTGCTTTCCGTGAATTTCGCGACGCTTGTGCCCAGATGAAACGACAGTCCCGCGTCTTCACAGGCGGACTTTATAATGTCGGACGCCTGCTCGTCGAGTATAGACGGCAGTACCCTGTCAGCAAGGTCAACAAACGTTATTGACGCGCATTTTTCGCGGATACCCTCGGCGCATTTAAGTCCGATGAGACCCGCGCCGATTATGAGCACACGCGTCTTGCCGCCAAGCTCCGTGAGAGCTTCGCCAAGCGCCAGAGCGGAGTCAAGCGTCTGGAAGGTGTACCTGCGCTTTACGGAGTCCAGCCCGTCCATCGGAGGCACAAAGGGAGAAGAGCCCGCGCCGTACAGCAGCTTGTCATAAGAAACAATCTCGCCGGAATCGAGCGTGACCGTCTTTTTTTTCGCATCGATTTTCATCGCCTTAACGCCGAGCCTTGCGTCTACTCCGTTTTTCTCGTAGAAATCGGAGGGGCGGTACAGCATTCTCTCGCGGTCTGTTTTACCAAGAAGCAGGTAGGAAATCAGCGGGCGGCCGTAGGTATGGTGCGGCTCGTCTGAAATCAGGGTGATTTTGCTGTCACTGTCAATTCTGCGGAAGCCCTCGATTGCGCCGACTGCGGCGGCAGAGTTTCCGATAATCACGAAATGCGGCATTGGCTTACCTCTCCTCGTAGATGATCGCGGCGTTTATACAGCCGTCAACGCAGCGGGGGCTGCCCTCGGCCGTCTGCAGGCACAGCTGACACTTGTCCACAACGCCGCTCTCCGACTGCACAAGGCAGCCGTAGGGACAGGACAAAACGCAGGTGTAGCACGAAACGCACTTGTCTTTATCGACGGAAATAACACCGTCTGTCTTTGTCAGCGCGCCGGAAATGCAGCCCTTGACGCAAAGCGGTTCAACACAGTGCCGGCAGGAGACCGCAAAGGTTATATCGCTGTTCGGAACCTCTTCGATATGTATGCGCGGGCGGATTTTCTTGCCCTTTAGCGCGCGGGACATATCCGGCTGTCCCGTTGCCGCAAAGGCGCAGTAATACTCGCACAAATGACAGCCGAGACAGCGGTTTTCATTTACATAAACTCTTTTCATTAACTGTTGTTCTCTCCAGGATACAGGCTTTGGCCTGAATACTTATCTAGGGGGTGTAGACGCTACTCTGAAATAGCCGGTTTCAAGAAAAATTTTGAGTGATTTTCGGTGAGGAGGACGCAGGCGGGCTGACGCCCTCCAAGGACGACGAGCCGAAAAGCGCCAAAATTTGCTTGAAACCGGCTTTGAACGGGTAGTGTCTGCGCCCCCAATATAAACTAAAGAATAGTTATCGGATTTTTATGTTCACCTGACGATTATCTGTTCTCTTTGCGCGCCGACGGACACATATTTTATCGGCACGCCGACCTGTTTTTCAATGAACAGCACGTATTTCTGCGCGTTTTCCGGCAGGTCTGAAAATTTGCGGCAGCGTGTCAGCTCGTCAATCGACGAAACGCCGAAGCCCGGCAGATATTCGTAAACAGGCGCCGCCGCCTCAAGCTTGTCGCCGACGGGAAAGTCGTAAATCCGCTCGCCGCCGACCTCATAGGCTGTGCAGACAGGGATTTTGTCCAGATAATACAGCACGTCGAGCTTTGTCAGGGCAATCGCGTCCGCTCCCTGCATTTTTGCGCCGAAGCGCGAGGCAACAGCGTCAAACGCGCCGACGCGCCGCGGTCTGCCCGTTGCGGCTCCGTATTCGCCGCCTGCCGCGCGAAGCGCTTCCGCCACGCTGCCCTCAAGCTCGACCGTGAACGGTCCGCCGCCGACAGACGAGGAGTACGCCTTCATAATTCCGATTACGTTGTCGAGCCTTGCGCCCGGAACGCCCGCGCCAATCGGAGCAAACGCCGCAAGCGCGGTTGAGGAGGTCGTGTAAGGGTAAATGCCGAAGTCTATGTCGCGAAGCGTCCCGAGCTGCGCCTCAAACATCACGTTCTTGCCGGATTTTATCGCGTCGTCCAGATAATCCTCGCAGTTCGCGATAAACGGCGCAAGCTTTGTGCCGTAGTCAATAAGCCAACCGAGACTGTCAGAAAGCTTAACCGGCTCCGCGCCGTAGCCTTTCATTGTGACGTTAACGCGCGAAACGATCGGCTCAAGCTTGCCGGCAAGTGTGTTAAAGTCCAGCAGGTCTCCGATTCGCACGGATTTTCTGAGGTATTTGTCGGCATAGGCCGGGGCGATACCGCGCCGCGTCGAGCCCTGAGCGGATTTGCCGAGCCTGTCCTCTTCAAGCTCGTCAAGCTTGACGTGATACGGCATACAGATACAGGCTTTTTCGCTGA
>JAISTA010000158.1 GCA_031272845.1 Oscillospiraceae bacterium | reverse complement strand
GAGATTGGGCTAGGGGCGTTTTGTGAATGCACCAGTCTAACCGAAATTTCTATCCCTGACTCTGTTACTGCCATTGGTGATAGGGCATTTTTGGGCTGCACCAGCCTAACCGAAATCTCTATACCTGATTCGGTTACCGCTATTAACGATTTGACGTTTGCGGGCTGCACTAGCCTAATCAAAGTCACTATCCCCGATTCTGTTACTACTATTGGGTATAAGGCGTTTTGGGTCTGCACCAGCCTAACCGAAATTTCTATCCCTGATTCCGTTACCACCATTGGACGGGAGGTGTTTGTTAACTGCACATCGCTTGACTTGACAATTAGTTCTACGCATATACATACCTACATTGACACTTTTGACGATATAAAAGCGCTGTATTTCTCAGAACAACTGCTTGAAGAAGGTTATTGTTCTCTTTTCCTAACCGATAAGCGAAGAAAAAAATTTCCTGTAAAAAATGTGTATATCGGGACAGAAAGGTACAACGCGCAAGAAAACCCCGATCACATAATCTTCAAGTACGGTTACGGCGAAAAAATCACCTCCGTTTCAAATTACGTCAAGCGTATCTCCACCTTTGCAAACGCCAGAGCGAACAACAAGCGGTTCTTTTTCCGGGGCGAATCAAAAAAGCACGAGCTGATGATTCCGTCTGTTATGCGCGAAAGCAAAAATGCCGAAGCCGAAAAGAAAACCGAAGCCAATGAGCGAAAAGAATTTTATCTCGGCAAAAAGGAGCGCGAGATTTTCTTTGACGTTATCTCGGAGCGGCCGCAGGAGTTTTCCGCCCTTTCCCGCCCGAGCGATATCCTCTCGAAAATGCAGCATTACGGCGTGCCCACGCGCCTTTTGGACATTACGGGAAACGCGCTTATGGCTCTGTTTTTCGCCTGCGAAAAAAATGACAAGGACGACGGTATTCTGAATATCTTCGCCCCGGAATCAGGCGAGATAAAAAACTGCTACAGCGACACGGTGACAATGCTTTCCATCCTCCCGCGCCTGACGTTTGAAGAGAAAAAGGAGCTTGCTGAGCTTGCAAATGAACACAGCGCAAAGAAAAGTTTTTCGGATGAGTTATATGAAAATAGCCCCGCGCTAAAACATTTTATTACTGAAATACGCAAGGAGCAGCCGGCATTTTCAAAGGATATTAAGCCTAATGACCTGCTAAACTCCGTTATATACATACCGCAGAAAAACAACACGCATATAGACCGGCAGGACGGCGCGTTTATATTGTACGGCTTGCCGATAAAAACGCAAAAGGGCGATATGCGCAGCGAGCCGGATATAAACGCGGAAAGGGAGTGGGAATACGGCTTCCGCAATTTGCAGCCGATGTGGCTGACAATCCCGCATGGCTGCAAAGAACGTATCCGAAAAGAGCTTGACCTTATGGGCATAAACGAAAGCACAGCCTACACAGACCTTTCCCGCACGGCGGCGTATGTTGCAAAACGCTACGGGATGTAACCCCCACGACTAAATATTCTCCCTCCCCTGCCCCGCCTCTCACTGTTTGCACAATACCGCGCCGGATTTCGCGGTAATTTTGGCTTTTTCGCCCTCTTGACACGGGCTTTACATTGTATTACAATAGTCCTAACAGCTTCTTTCCTGAAGCGCGATTTGCCTAAAGGTATACCTTATGCCCACGGCTGTCGCGCCTGAACAAAACTTGTTCACGGGGCCGTGACGGGAAACCGCACAGTCCGCCGATATTGCAAAGGGATGGTAAATAAGGGCCTTTCGCCTTGTGTTTTCCTGTCCTGCAACCGCAGGCTTTTGTTTTATTCGGGGTTTGGCCGTTACCATAATACCAAGGAGAACAAAATGAAGTCAATTTTCAAAAAGCCGCTTGCCCTTGCGCTCGCACTGGCGCTTTCTATCGCGCTGTTTGCCTGCAAAAGCACACCCGCCGCATCGCCCACGCCGTCCGCAGACACGCCGCCGGTCGAATCCGTAACGCCGCCGGAGGAAACCGCAACACCGGATCCGCTTTCGGGCGACCTGATCGTGTTCGCCGCCGCGAGCATGACGGAGTCGATGAACGCGCTTGCAGCTGAATTCAACAAGGCAAACCCGGGCGTTAACGTCATCTTCACGTTTGACTCGTCGGGCACGCTCCAGACGCAGATAGAAGAGGGCGCGGAGGCGGACATCTTTGTTTCCGCCGCGCAAAAGCAGATGAACGCCCTTGCTGAAAAGGAGCTTGTCAACACCGCGACGCGCTTTGACCTGCTTGAGAACAAGGTCGCGCTCGTCGTGCCGGACGGCAACCCGAAGAATATCCTGACGTTTGAGGACGCTGCAAAGGCCGAGAAAATCGCCCTCGGCGGCGCGGATGTGCCGGTCGGCGCGTACTCGGAGGAGATTTTCACCGCAATGGGCGTGTGGGACGAAATGCAGTCCCGCATAACCTTCGGCGCAAACGTCAAGGAGGTCGCCGCGTGGATTAAGGAGGGCGTTGCGGACTGCGGCGTTGTGTATGCAACAGACGCCGCCGCGCAAAAGCTCACAATCGTCGGCTACGCTCCTGAGGGAACGCTGAAAACCCCGATTATCTACCCCGCGTCGGCGCTTGCCGGCGCAAAGAACACTGCGGCGGCTGAAGCTTTCCTCGCATTTTTGCAGACCTCCGAAGCAAAAGCAATCCTGACCGAATACGGCTTTGCGCCTCTCGGCTAAACAAACGCCTTGGATCTGTTTCCCCTCTGGAACTCGCTGCGAGTTGCGGCAATAGCCGCAGCACTCGCGGTTATACTCGGTATTTACCTCGCAAGGGCGGCGGCAAAAATGCCGGCCGCTCTTCGCGGTATTTTCGACGCTGTTTTGACGCTCCCGCTCGTCCTGCCGCCGACTGTAATCGGCTTTTTTCTGCTGAAAATTTTCGGCCCGCGCGGCATTATCGGGTCGCTGACAAGCATAAAGCTCGCCATGGTGTGGTACTCGGCGGTAATTTCCGGAGCCGTCGTCGCGTTTCCGCTGATGTACAGAGCCTGCGCCGGAGCTTTTTCGTCGGTCGACAAAGATATTCGCGACGCGGCGAGGACGCTCGGCAAGCGCGAGTCCTGGGTGTTCTGGCGGGTGACTGTTCCGAACGCAAAGGCCGGGATAATCGCGGGGGCGATCCTCGCGTTTGCCCGCGCGCTCGGCGAATACGGCGCGACAAGCATGCTCGCGGGGTACACTCCCGGCAGAACTGCGACAATCTCAACGACTGTGTACCAGCTATGGCGCGCGGGAAACGACGCGGAGGCCTACGCGTGGGCGGGCGTTAACATCGCGATTTCAGCGGTGGTGCTTGTCGCGCTGAACTTTGTTGAGAATCGCGGGAGGAAAAAAAGCTGATGCTTGAGGTCTCGATAAAGAAAAAGGTGCCGGGCTTTACGCTTGACACGGAGTTTGCGGTGGGCGACGGCGAGACGCTGGGGCTTCTCGGCGCGTCAGGCTGCGGCAAGAGCATGACAATCCGCTGTATCGCGGGAATCCTGAAGCCAGATAAAGGCAGAATTGTCCTGAACGGCCGCGTTCTGTTCGACAGCGAAAAACGCGTCAATCTGCCGCCAAGACTCCGGAATGTCGGCTATCTGTTCCAGAGCTACGCGCTTTTTCCGAATATGACGGTTTTGCAGAATGTCGAGAGCGGCATTCGCGCAACAGGCGCGCTGCGCCGCAAAAAGGCCGGGCTCTGGATTGAAAAAATGCGCCTGAGTCACCGGCGCGACGCGTATCCGCGCAAGCTTTCGGGCGGCGAGCGCCAGCGCTGCGCTCTTGCCCGGATGTTCGCGGCGGAGCCGGAGCTGCTGCTGTTTGACGAGCCGCTGTCCGCTCTGGACGCGCATTTGCGCACAACAATTGAGCTGGAGCTTCTCGACTTTCTAAAGGCGTACCCGAACCCTGCGGTGTTCGTCTCACACTCGCGGGACGAGGTCGCGCATATCTGTGAAAACATCTGCGTTCTGGAAAACGGACACGGCCACGGCAGCCGCCCGACAAGGGACGTTTTCAGGCGGCCGGAGACTGTCTCCGCCGCGCTTTTATCCGGAATGCGCAGCTTCTCGCGCATAGAGCGCTTGTCGCCGAACACAATCTCGGCGCTCGACTGGGGCGGCGCGGTGCTGACAGTGCCGGACACTTTCCCTGAAACGTCGGACACAGTCGGCGTGAGGAGCCATTTTGTCAAAATGAGCGGCGGCGGGGCTGTAAACGAAATCAGCGCGGAGGTCGCGCGTGTAATCCGGGACGTGGCGGAAACCACACTGTTTCTGCGCGCACAGGGCGGCGGCGAGTTGACGCTCAAGCTCCCGCGCTCACGTGAAGGCTCGCCTGCACCGGAGCCCGGCGATGCGGTTACGGTAACAGTCGCGCCGGAGGAGCTGATACCGCTGAACGGGTGATATGTATCATCTGCAAATATTTACAGTCTTGATAAAAATCAGCCCTCTGAGAGAATCGACTTCTCTCAGAGGGCTATTCTTATTCCGCCGTTTCTTTATAGTCAAGCCTCTTGTTCAGCTTAGCTTTGTGTAAAACACAGCATTTTTCGCGCCGGTCGACTGCTCGTAGGTGCCCTGCTTTATGAATACGTTTGTGCACATATCAGCGTCCATCCGAAAGCGCGAGGGCAAGGCGTTTTGCCCTTGTACCGGCTTTTTTTCCTGTTTTTTTCTCTTGAACAGCATAGTCTTATCCTCCAAGTCTGTAACCTACAATGATAGTATTGCAAAAAATCCGCGCATTAATTGTAGCATTATTTACCAGTCTGAACCTGATAAAAAACTATTGACAAACGCGCTTCAAACCCATATAATAATAGAGCACTTGAAATTAGCGCATGTTGTTTCGTTGTGCGAGAGTGCTGGAATCGGTAGACAGGCACGTTTGAGGGGCGTGTGTCATTGGCGTGTGGGTTCAAGTCCCATCTCTCGCACCAGCTGTATTGCAACACAAAATTCCCTCATTTCGGCCCGTTGGTCAAGCGGTTAAGACGTAGGCCTCTCACGCCTGAAACACGAGTTCGATTCTCGTACGGGTCACCAAAACACTTTGCGTGCAGTTTTACCGGCGGCACGCAATCTTATCGCGGGGTGGAGCAGCTCGGTAGCTCGTTGGGCTCATAACCCAAAGGTCGTAGGTTC
>JAISTA010000122.1 GCA_031272845.1 Oscillospiraceae bacterium | reverse complement strand
CTCCAAAAACACCTCGGGAGCGCCGGCCTCCGGCAGCACGTGCCGCACTAGCCGCTCACCTACACCCTGATTCCGCTCCGCGCGCAACACCGCGACGCGGAGGATCTCCGTCTCCGTGCCGAGCGCGCGCGCAAAACAGTAGCCGACCAATTTTTCGGCAATCCTCACGCCGATGCACACTGAAAAAGCGCCCGATAATTCGGACAAAATCTGATTCATGCTCCACGGAACGGAAAACGCCTCCGCCTCAAGCTCAGCAACAACCTCCGCGTGACTATTATCCAGCTGAAAAAACTCTACTTGCACTCGAGCCAGCTTCTCCAAACCGAAACCTCTGTCAGAAGCGGCACCGAAAGCTCCGCCGCGCCGCGCATTTCCGCCTCCAGAATCTTGCTTGCGGCGTTTTCCGTCCCCTCCGGCGCTTCTAGCAATACCTCGTCGTGCACCTGAAGCAGCATTTTGGCCTCGGGCAGCTCAGCCTTCAGCCGCTTGTGGATGTTTATCATCGCGAGCTTGATTATATCCGCCGCCGTGCCCTGAACGGGCGCGTTCATCGCGGCGCGCTCGGAAAATTCGCGCAGCTGGCGGTTTGACGAGCGTATATCAGGGAAGTATCTGCGCCGCCCATATATAGTTGTGACATAGCCGTTTTCACGCGCCGATTCCTTGCAGCTCTCCATAAACTCGCGCACGCGCGGGTACAGCTCAAAATACCTGTCCATATAGTGCTTTGCTTCGCTGACGGTCGTGCCGATGTCCTTTGCCAGCGAGAACGCGGAAATGCCGTACACAATACCGAAATTCACGGCCTTTGCGCGGCGGCGATCCTCTTTTGTGACAGTATCCGGCGTTTTGCCAAACGCCTCTGCGGCTGTGAGCGTATGAAAGTCCGCGCCGGAGTTGAACGCCGCGATCATCGCCTCGTCTCTCGACATATGCGCCAAAACGCGAAGCTCAATCTGCGAATAGTCCGCGTCAAGGAACAAATGCCCCTCTTTTGCGCGGAACATGCCGCGAATCGGCGTGCCCTGCTCGCGCCGCACAGGAATGTTCTGCAAATTCGGTTCTGAGGAGGACAAACGCCCCGTCGAGGCCGCCGTCATATTGAATTTTGTGTGTATCCTGCCGTCCGGCCGGAGGTGCTTCAAAATTCCGTCTACGTAAGTGGACTTGAGCTTTGTCAGCTCGCGGTATTGCAGAACCATACTCACAACGGGGTGCGTAAGCTCAATTTTTTCAAGCGTTTCCGCGTCTGTCGAGTACCCGGTTTTTGTGTTTTTACCGGAGGGAAGACCGAGCTTTTCAAACAGCATTTCACCAAGCTGCTTTGGCGAGCTTATAAGAAACTCCTCGCCGCACAGCGAGAAAATGCTTTTCTGTACAGACGCGATTTGCACGGTAAGCGACTCGCCGAACTCCGCGAGCGCCTGCTTGTCGATTGCAATGCCCGCCTTTTCCATATCGGCGAGAACCGCCGTAAGCGGCATTTCAATATCATAGAAAAGCCTGTCAAGACCGTTTTCTTTCAGCCTTTGCTCAAGCAAAAGGTACAGATTGTAAACGATCTTGTCGTTCTCGTCGTCGTAATTTTCAAGCAGGTTGCTTTGACGCACCGTGCGGCCGAGATACTTTTCCGAAAGCGCCGCCGTGTCATACTGACGCACTCCGGAGTCAATCAAAAACGCAGCCAGCGCCGTGTCAAAGGTGACGCTCGATACGTCCTCGCCGAGGCGCGCGGCCTCAAGCGCGTTGTTCGCAACGGACGAAAGGCGAAAATCCTCCGGAATCGGCAGAAGCTCCGCGGGAGCCTCCTCCGGCTCCGGTAAAAGCCCCGCCGTGTCCTCAAGCTTTTTCAGCATAGAGCGCAGACCCAGCCTGCCGTACAGCTCGCGGAGCTTTTCTGTATCCGCGCCGACGCTTGCGGCGGTCGCGTCAGACAGCGAAATCGGCGCGTCTGTGACGATTTTCGCTAGCGTATACGACAGCTCCGCGTCAGCGCGGCCGTCTGTCAGCTTTTGCCTGACGGAGCCGGAAATTGACGCGTCGCCTATATTTTCGTAAACGCCGTCAAGGCTGCCGAATTTTTGTATCAGCCCCAGAGCGGTCTTTTCGCCGACTCCGCGCACGCCGGGAATGTTGTCCGAAGCGTCGCCCATCAGCGCCTTGCAGTCGATTAGGTTAATCGGCGCAAAGCCGTATTTTTCCGTGAATGCCGCCGTGTCATACAGCGTTTCGGTCGTCTGTCCCTTGGCGGTTGAGATGTACAGCACCTGCGTCGCGTCCGTAATCAGCTGCAGGCTGTCGCGGTCGCCCGTCATAACGATTGCGGTGCCGCCCATGTCCTCCGCCTGACGCGCAAAGGTGCCCAGCAGGTCGTCCGCCTCATACCCCGCAAGGTCGAGCGCAATACGCCCCTGTGCGGTGAGAATCTCGCGCACAATCGGAATCTGCGCGAGCAAAGCCTCGGGCGTGGGGTGGCGCTGCGCCTTATAGCCGTCGTACATTTGCTTGCGAAAGGTAGGTTCCTTTCTGTCGAACACCGCGATAATTCTGTCAGGCGCGATTTCTGTCAGAACATTCTCGATAATTCGGAAAAAACCAAACACAGCACCGGTCGGTGTTCCGTCCGGTGCCGTAAGCGTTGATTTTATCGCGTAAAACGCGCGGGATATTATACTGTTTCCGTCTATGAGCAGATATTTCATTTAGCAGTTCCGTTATTTCTTGCGCACACGAAAGATAAGCGTATATTCAACGCCGCCGCAGGTGAGCGTTATGTTCGCTTGACCTGCAGAAATCGCGTGTATCGTCGCCTTTTGCGGGTTGTTTGCGTCCGGCACGACAGACGCGACGGATTCATTTGAGGAGGCCCAAACGGGCTCCTCCGGGAAATCCTGCGGCCTGATATAAGCAGTCACCGCCGTTTTGGTTCCGACGTAGTTCGTGATATCCACAGCTTTCTTATTATTTATACGAATCTCAACCATATCGACCATCGGCGGAAGCGTCGGGTCTGTGGACGGATTAACAGGAGATTCCGAAACCTCCGGCGTTTCTCCTTCAAGCGATTCGTTTGAGTTCATATCCGGCAGCTTTATGGGAGTTCCGGTCGGCGACGTATTGTTAATCGGACTGCTTGCGCTTGAGTAATATTTCAGAAGCACACCCGTCGCAACAGTCAAAAAGGCGAACACAATAACGCCCATAATAACGGGAATTCGCTGTGAGCCGCGCACAACGTGCCGGTTTCCTCGCAGACGCGCCGCGCCGCACCGGGGGCAGCTCTGCGTATTCGCAGAATATACCTTGCCGCATTCAGGGCACTTGACGCTCCCGTCGTTTCTTCCGTTTACACTCATAGAAATAATACTCCTTTGTGAAAATTATTCAGCACTCACAGCAAAAGAACTTAGGGGATGCTGGCGCCCCTTTAATCAAAGCAGCAGACTGTTCTCCGAAAAGCTACAGCACCTTTTCGGCAATTTCCTTCGTGTCCCGCGCGATTACAAGCTCTTCATTTGTCGGGATTACAAACACCCTTGTTTTGCTGTTCTTTCCCGTAATATCAACCGTTCCGCGAACGGCGTTTTTCTCCGGGTCGATCGTAATGCCGAGGCACTCAAGCGGCGCGACGATTTCGGCGCGTGTTCCCGGCGCATTTTCGCCGACCCCCGCCGTAAAAACAATTGCGTCCGCCCCGCCGAGAACGGCAAAGTAGCTCGCCACTGTTTTTGATACGCTTCTGTGAAAAATGTCAAGCGCGAGCTGTGCGCGGTGGTTGCCCTTGTCCGCCGCCTCCTCAAGATCACGGAAGTCGGACGAAACGCCTGAAACGCCGAGAACTCCGGACTTCTTGTTGAGCACGCCAACCGCTTCCTGCGCGGTAAGTCCCTCATTGTCCGCCAAAAACTCAATTATCGCGGGGTCAATTATACCGGAGCGCGTGCCCATCGGAACGCCCTCAAGCGGCGTCAGTCCCATCGAGGTGTCGACGCACTT
>JAISTA010000095.1 GCA_031272845.1 Oscillospiraceae bacterium | reverse complement strand
GCCGCGCCCTTGCCGCGATTTTTTTCGTGGTGCAAAACTGTAATTTGTACGCCCTCAGGCGGCGCAAACTCGAAAAACGGCAGGTGCGCGCCTTCACTGCCGTCGTTTACAAGCACAATATCGTTAAAGCCCGCGCCGATAAGGGACAAAACTGTCCTGCGGAGCTTTTCGTCCGGGTTAAGTGACGGGATAACAGCGATAAGTCCGTCCAAATTTCTCTCTCCTATGTCAAAACCGCTTACACGGTCAAGTCTAAAGCAACAGCTGCGGGAGCCTTTACGCGAAACCGCCACAGGCGTTTTTGGTCCTCTTCCGAGGCGTACCCTATACCGACGCGCGGCAGCGCCTCAAATTCCGGGGCAAATCCCGCGTCCTCAAACCAAATCCTGCCGGATACGCGGCAGTCAAGTCCGCTGTCCCCGCGGGTGATACCGGAGTGACGCGTCAGCTTGCCGGGACCGTCCAGAAGCTTTGTTTCGCCGCCGTCTCCGAGGAAAAGCCCGCCGCGAATTAAGACCGCCTCCGGGTGGTCCCGCTGTCCGGTTACGACATTGAGCATATCGTACATTCCGTAGCACAGATAGACGTAAAGATATCCGCCCTCCGAGAACATTACGGCGTTTCGCGCGGTTTTTCGGCGGCTTGCGTGGCTCGCCGTGTCGGAAAAGCCGTAGTAGCACTCCGTTTCAGTGATGACATACCGCAAAACGCCGCTGTCTGTACTGACGCACAGAAGCTTGCCGAGAAGCAGCGGCGCGGATTCTGTTGCGTCAAGCGCGTAAAAATCGTTATTCAAATGCTTTGAGGCAAGGTTCTTCACTTGCAGTCAAGCAAATTCCGATTGGAATATTTGTTCATCGCACTCATAAGCCCGCTTTCAACTATCTCAGTAACGCAGTCGGCGCAGATAGACGCGACGCGCTCAATATCAGCAAGCTCCTGTCCGCGAAACGGGGACAAAACCCAGTCGGCAAGCTCCATTTCCGGCACGGGCTTTTTGCCCACGCCGATTCGTATGCGCGCAAAGTCCTCTGTACCGAGCCGCTCTATGATGCTGCGCATTCCGTTTTGGCCGCCGTGTCCGCCGCTCTGCCGCAGGCGCATAACGCCTATATCGAGCAGGCTTTCGTCGCACACGGCGACAATATTCTGCGGGGGCAGCTTATAGAATTTCGCCGCCGCCGCAACCGCGTCTCCCGACAGGTTCATAAACGTCTGCGGAAACAGCAGCAGAACGCCCTTGCCGCCGATTTTCGTAAGATAAGTCTCGGACTTAAACTTCTTGCCCGGCTTTTTAAGCCCCAGCCTTTTGACAAGCGCGTTTCCTGCGATAAAGCCCGCGTTGTGGCGCGTTACGGCGTAGCGCGGGCCCGGATTGCCCAAAAAGGCGAATATATACGACAGCTTGCCGGATTGTCCGGAGGAATTAAACAGCGCGCTATCTCCTGTTTTCGTATTCGAGCTCAAATTGAGACTTCGGCGTGTAGTGATCCTGCAGCTTAACGACGACGCGCCCGTTAAGCACGGCGACGCTTCCCGCCTGCGGGTAGAGCGGCATAGCGGCAAATTCCGGTGAGTCAGACACGGAAATCATCGTCGCCTCGTCCGGCTCGTTTACGGGGATATTGAGCCAATCCTTCAGGTAATAGTAGATGTGCTTGTTAAGCGCCGTGACTGCGCTAAGCGGAACGCTGTAGTGCGCAACGCGCTTATAGCTTTCGATTTGCGATATAAGCTGCTCCTCGGGGATTGCGCCGATGATCACGACCTCCATGCCCGGAGCATAGCCCTCGCAGCTCTCAACGTGGACGAAAAGCCTTGTAAGATAGCTCTCCGTCGCGCGGTGCGCCTGCGCGGAGGCTGTGTACAGCAGATTATTTGTGTTGAGGAAAAAGACCAAAAGCACGGCAAAGCACACGGAGACCGCCGCCGCGCCGATTTTGCGCAGCCGCAAGGCCGCGCCGCCGTGAGCGTTTGCCGCGAGCAGTACGATTGCGAGATAGAACACAACAAAGGCGTACCGCATTATCGGCGTCGGTACGGAATACGGACTTAATATCTTCCCGAAATTTGCGCCGAGCGGCAGCAGCAGTATTGCGGCCGCCGCGCCGATAGGCCGCCACAGCTCGCGCCACAGTTCCTTTTTGCGAAGAATGACGAAGAGAAAAGCCAGTCCGAGCGCCGCCAAGACCCAGTTTACAGCCGCAAAAATCGGGGTCGCAAATCCGTCCGGCGCGCCGGGTGAAAAGAAAAAGTCGGACACCTGCTGATACGCCGTGCGTATCAGCTCCGGCAGGCTGCGTATCGGGTAGCCGGCGCTGACGGTGTCCATCCCGAGGTAGGGCCACAGTGACAAGTCCTTTACCTTGAGAAACACCAAAAGTGCTGCGTAATACAGCGCCGCGCCAAGCGCGATGTACGCGACAAGCCTGACGCTAAGCCGGAGCGTTTTGCCAAGCGTCGCCGAGCGGTCAAGCGTTTGCTTCAGCACCAGGAGCAGTGACAATGAGATGGAAACGGTAACAAAGGCCTGATATATGCCCATCGAAAGGGCGAGCCCTGCCGCGCCGAAAATCCAGCCGAAACGATAGCGGCGCGTCACCCACACGGAAATCACGGCAAGAAACAACGCAATGCAGTAGTCGCCGGCGGTGAACATATACAAAAAAGTATAGCCCATGCACGGGAACGCGGACAGCAAAATTCCAACAAGCGCGGCGGCAGGTCTTGCTTGTATGTCAAGCAAATCCACGGCAAAAACAGCGCTTAATCCGAGGAAAAGCAGCGAGATAAGGCCGATTGCGGCCGGCATTTGGGTAAAGCCAGTTATTGCCGAGACATAATGCAGAAACCAGCGGCCCGCAAGCGTCATCTGCTGCGGGTCGTAAACGCGGCTGAGTCCGTCGGAATTCGGAATTATATTTGTAAAGGCATAGATATGCACCAAAAAGCCGGCGATAACGCAGGCGAGAAAAGCGTATTTTCGCGGCGGCGTTAAGTGCCGCGTCAGGCTTTTTGGCTGTTTGCTGCTTTTCATTATGCTTGTTCCCGGAAGCTAAAACAGCTCCGAAAGAGCCTCTCCGCAGTGGATATTGCGAATAGCGCAGGCGAAAAGGTCTGCCGCTGAAATGTAGCTGATTTTGCTTGAAACGGGCTTGCCCTCGGGATAGGGGATAGTGTCTATAAGGCGCAGGCCCTTTATAACGCTGTTTTCGATTTTGTCGATCGCGTCGAGCGAAAGAACGCCGTGCGTTGCGTAGGCGTATACCTCCGTTGCGCCGCCCTCCTCGACCAAGACCTTTGCCGCTCCGCAAAGGGAGCCGGCCGTGTCTACCATATCATCAAATAGTATGACCTTTTTTCCTGAGACATTACCTATAACGTTCTTGACCTCGGACTGATTCGCAACCTCGCGGCGCTTATCGACAATCGCGAGGCCGACTCCGATGCGCTCGGCAAAGCTGCGCGAGCGGGCGACGCTGCCCGCGTCCGGCGCGACTACGATAAAGTCCTGATTGCCCTGCCCGTGCAGATTGATGAAGTTGTCCGCAAAGAGCTTTGCGGCGCGCAGGTCGTCCACGGGAATATCAAAAAAGCCCTGAATCTGCGCCGCGTGAAGATCCATTGTAAGCACGCGGTCGGCTCCCGCGACGGTTATAAGGTTCGCGACGAGCTTTGCCGAGATCGGGTCGTGAGACTTGGCCTTTCTGTCCTGCCGCGCGTAGCCGAAATACGGGATGACCGCCGTTATGCGCTCCGCCGAGGCGCGTCTTAGCGCGTCTATCATAACGAGCAGCGCCATAAGGTTGTCGTTAACCGGCTTGCAGGTGCTCTGAATAACGTAGCAGTCCTTGCCGCGCACGCTGTCGTAAATCGAGACGGAGGCCTCACCGTCCGCAAAGCTCTTTACAACGGCGTTCCCGGCCTTGCACTGAACGCCCGCCGAGGGAACGAGCTTTGTCACCCTTTCGGCAAAGGATTTGTTTACGCTGCCGGAAAAGGTAAGTATTTCACCGTATTTGTCTATCATAAAAACG
>JAISTA010000236.1 GCA_031272845.1 Oscillospiraceae bacterium | reverse complement strand
CGCTGAAAAAGCAGGGGATAGAAAGCCGCTTTAAGGACGGCCTGCGCGTGACCGACAAGGCCACGATGGACGTTGTGCAGTCCGTTTTGTGCGGCAAGGTAAACAAAGATCTCGTTGCGGCAATTGAGCGCAAGGGCGCCTCCTCCGTCGGTCTTTGCGGCATTGACGCGAATCTGTTCCGCGCGCGGCAGCTTGACCCGGAGCTTGGCTACGTCGGCGAAATTACGTCGGTTGACCCCGGAATTGTCCAGCGGGCGGTTGAGGCGGGCAGGATTCCTGTTGTCGCAACCGTTGCTTACGGAGAGGATGCGCCCTGCGCCTACAACGTAAACGCCGACACGGCGGCAGCGGAGCTTGCAATCGCGCTCGGCGCGGAAAAGCTGATTCTGCTGACGAACACGCGCGGACTTTTGCGCGAATTCGGCAATGACGACACGCTCATTTCCCGCGTTGCGCTGTCTGAAATTGAGGGCTACCAAAACGACGGAATCCTCTCCGGCGGTATGATTCCGAAGGTGGACTGCTGCCGCACGGCGGTTGAGGGCGGCGTGCGCGCGGCGCACATACTGGACGGCCGAGTTCCGCATTCAATACTCGTCGAGCTTTTCACAAACGAGGGCTTCGGCACAATAATCACGGCAGACTAGCGCAAAAACGCACTTTATATACAACGTATTTGAGAGAAAACAAAAATGACGACACAAGAACTGATTTCACAAGACAAATCCCACGTAATGCAAACCTACGGACGATTTCCTGTCGCGCTTGAGCGCGGCGAGGGCGTTTATCTGTACTCTCCGGAGGGACGGCGCTATCTCGACTTCACCTCCGGCATCGGCGTTAACGCAATCGGCTACGGCGACAAAAAGTGGGCCGAGGCGATTTACAATCAGGCGCTGAAGCTGGGACATACGTCGAACCTGTATTACACGGAGCCGTATATCCGCCTTGCGGAGGAGCTGACAGAGCGCTCCGGACTGCCGAATTCGCGCGTGTTTTTCGCGAACGCCGGCGGCGAGGCGAACGAGGGGCTTATCAAGCTCGCGAGAAAATACGCGTCGGACAAAGGAAATCCGGGCGGCACGATAATCACGCTGGTAAACTCCTTTCACGGCCGCACGGTAACGACGCTTTCCGCGACGGGACAGGATAAGTTTCACAAGCACTTTTTTCCGTTTACGGAGGGGTTTTTGCACGTTCCGGCAAACGACAAGGCGGCGCTTATCGCCGCGCTTGAGAACACACCGAACGCAATCGCGGTTATGGCGGAGCTTGTGCAGGGCGAGGGCGGAGTTTTGCCGCTTGAGCCTGATTACGTCAAATTCCTGCGCGAAATAACGGAAAGCGGCGATATATTGCTGCTTGTAGACGAGGTGCAGACGGGAATCGGACGCACCGGCACGTTTTTCGCGTATCAGGGCTACGGCATAGAGCCGGACGCGCTGTCCTTTGCAAAAGGAATCGCGGGCGGCCTGCCTATGGGCGGACTAATCTCGTCTGAAAAGTGCGCGGATACGCTCACCCCCGGAGACCACGGAACGACCTTTGGAGGCAACCCGATTGCGGCGGCGGCGGCGCTTGAGGTCGTCTCTCGCCTGACGCCGGAATTTCTGTCGGACGTCGCGGCTAAAGGCGAGTATGTAAAAGAGCGCGTTTTGGCGCGTAAAATCCCGGCTGTAGCCGAGATTCGCGGACGCGGGCTTATGCTCGGCGCGGCGCTCACGGGCGTGAAGCCCGGCGATGTCGTAAACGCGTGCATAGAAAAGGGCCTGCTGCTCCTGACCGCCGGGTCGGACGCGCTGCGCATAATGCCGCCGCTCGTGATAACGCGCGCGGAGCTTGACGAGGGACTTGAAATTTTGTTTGAGGTGCTGGAGAAAATATGAAGGATTTATTAAAGCTGCTCGACTTATCGCGCGGCGAGATTCTGGAGATACTCGACACGGCGGATTTTCTCAAATCCGAATGGAAGGTCAGCCGCCGCCACGATTTCCCCGCGGGAAAGGTTTTGGCGATGATTTTCGCGAAGAACTCAACGCGCACGCGCGTTTCCTTTGAAACGGGCATATTTCAGCTCGGCGGAACGGGCATTTTCCTGTCCAACGCCGAC
Source organism: Oscillospiraceae bacterium (assembly GCA_031272845.1). GTDB lineage: Bacteria > Bacillota > Clostridia > Oscillospirales > Oscillospiraceae > JAIRRO01. Next base: position 394 of record JAISTA010000236.1, on the reverse strand, counting down.
TCGCAGCTTGGGAGGGGAGAGCCGATTCAGGACACGGCGCGCGTGCTGTCGCGCTACTGCGACTGCATTATGGTCAGAACCTACTCGCAGGACGAGGTCGAAAAGCTCGCGGAATACGCCGACGTGCCCGTTATAAACGCGCTCACGGATATGTACCACCCGTGTCAGGTGCTGGCCGACTTGCAGACGATACGCGAGCACAAGGGCAGCTTTGACGGACTGAAAATCTGCTATATCGGAGACGGCAACAATATGGCAAACTCCATAATTGTCGGCTCATTAAAGCTCGGAATGGACATAACGGCCGCCTGCCCCGATGGGTATCACCCGCACCGCGACGTGCTGAAATATGCAAAATCCGTCACAGACGCGAGCTTTGTACTGACAAACGACC
>JAISTA010000180.1 GCA_031272845.1 Oscillospiraceae bacterium | reverse complement strand
CGGCATCGGCGAGAACATTCTCGAGAAAATAGACAATCTGGGCGGCTGGGACTTTTTCGCGAACCTCAAAAAAGAGGGCAAGATCCGTCACGCGGGCTTCTCGTTCCACGATTCGCCTGAGGTGCTGGACAAAATTCTGACGAAGCACCCCGAGGCGGAGTTTGTTCAGCTTCAGCTCAACTATTTTGACTGGGAGGACGAAAATGTCCGGTCGCGCGGCGTTTATGAGGTCGCCCGCCGCCATAACGTGCCGATTATCGTAATGGAGCCTGTCAAGGGCGGATTTTTGGGCAACGACAAGAGCGTTTTGTCAGACGTGTTCAAAAAGTACGCGCCGGACAAGTCGGTCGCTTCGTGGGCGCTCAAGTTCCTGGCGGAAAAAGAGGGGATACTCACGATTCTTTCGGGAATGTCCTCGCTTGAGCAGGTGCAGGACAATGTCAAAACCTTTAACGGGCTGACGCCCCTGACGGACACGGAGCGCGCGCTTATTGACGACGCGGCGGCGGCTCTGCGCGCAATTCCGCGCGTGGCGTGCACAGAGTGCCGCTACTGCAAGGACTGTCCGCAGAAGATACACATCCCCGAAATGCTCGGACTTTACAGCGACTATCTGCAGTGCGGCGTTCTGTCAGAGCACGGATACAATATGAACGCTCAGTTCGGCGCTCCTGCGACGGCGTGCGTTTCCTGCGGTCTGTGCGAGCAGCACTGTCCGCAGCACATCGAGATTCGCGATTATCTCGGGAAAATTGCCGAGCTTGCAAAGGCCTTCGGCTAAACGCGACACACAATCGGCGGACGGACTGCCGATAGGTGCAATTGATATTTCAATGAAGATATTTCCCGCAAGAGACATCGGAAAAATGTTCGCGCGCGTGTCGGAGGAGATTCCCGACACAGGTGCGGTCGCCGAAAAACACCTGAACCTGCCGTACGGCACGGATATTCGTCAGGCAATTGACATTTATATGCCTGAAAATAGGGGTGATAGGGCTGTTCCCGCCGTGATTTTTCTGCATGGCGGAGGTTGGCAGTCCGGAGACCGCGCGGACGCGCAAATGCTGCCTGTATTCAGGCTGCTTCGGCACGGCTATGCCGTTGTGTCTGCCGGATACCGACTGTCTGATACGGCGGTGTTCCCGCGAAATGTGTACGACGTAAAGGCCGCGCTGCGCCTTGTTTATGATGGTGCGGAGAGGCTCGGCATAGACCGGGAGCGCCTGTTTTTGTCCGGCGCTTCCGCCGGGGGACACCTGGCGCTTATGGCGGCGTTCACGCTCGGTCAGGCTGCGTTTGACGGGGCGCGTGGGCGGGACGGAGCGTTTTCTGAGGGAGCCGACACGTCGGAAATCCCGCTTGCCGGGGTTATCGCGTTTTATCCGCCGACGGATTTCTTGGCGCAGGATGCGCAGTTTGAGGCGGCGGACATTCCGCGCGCCGCGCCGGAGCCTGAGGGCGTTTTGGGTGCGGCGGATATAATGTTCGGCGTGAAAATGAGTAGCGCGCCCGACCTCGCGCGGCTTGTCAGCCCCGTGAATTTCGTACACAAAAACATACCGCCCGTGCTGCTTTTGCACGGAAGGCTTGACCCGATCGTGCCGTCGGCACAGTCCGCCGAGCTGCACGAGAAAATTGAGGCGATTTGCGGCAGTGGGAGGAGCGAATGCATAATTTCAGACGGGATTCTGCACGCAGATCCGGACTACGCAAGGCCGGAGTGGACGGAAGCGATACTGCGGTTTTTGGAAAGAGCGTGACGCGCGCCGTTTCTGGCGGCGCTACCTACAAAACAGAACTAAACTCGTATACAATACGGCCGCGCGGATGATTTTATTCGCAAAAGGCCGATAAAAAGGACGGAAAAGCATATGGCATTAGGCGAATTACAGATTTTTAAGTGGCAGAGCAAAAGTGCGGCCGAGGCCGAGCAGGAGCGCTACGCGAAATGGGCGTTTCCTTACGGCGAAAAGCAAAAGGAGGCCATCAGCAAGCTTTTATTGGAGCTGTTCCCAAAGGAAAGCGTTGCGACGACGCTTGTGCCTTTCCTCACGGCAAAGGAGCTTTTTGACGAGCGCCGCAAGAACAATTCCGAGGAGGATACGCTTGATTTTCTGCTGAACCAGCTGAAAAAATACAAGCGGCTTATCGGCGTTAAAAGAATGCCGACCTACCTTGCGGTTGTCGTGGCTGACAGATATGCCGGTGAGGACTGCGTATATCCTTCTGCGGACGAGATTCGCGCGAAAGCAGAGGTTATTGAGGCAATGCGCGTGCCGAAAAAGGGATTTTTCTCAAAAGGATAAAATATCTGATGCTTAAGAAAATGCCGGCTGATAACGGCGACGATACTTATTCATCCTGCGCGGTCGCAGGTGATTTCATTTATCTCGCGCATCACGCGGGCGGCTTCGATAAAAAGGATATTGAGCACTAGATGAGAGCGCCTTTGACCGTATGTAAAACACTTTAGCCTCAGCGGGAGCAGAGCTTAACGATATGGTTCAGATAAATTTGTATTTGAAAGACCTATCGGATTTTAACAAGGCGAGAAATATTTTCTGCGAATATTTTGATAAAGGCAGCTTCCCGGCAAGAATGACTTTAACAAGTGAATTTACCGCCCCGGAATGTTTGTGTATGCTTGACGGCGTTGCTTATAAGCCGGCGCATTCCGGGCATTGACGGCAAGGGCTTTTACTCAAAATAACTATATCTTATCTGCACGCAGGGCTCTTTTGAGGATCCTCATACATTGCAGATAAGCGCCAAAACGTCACAAAACAACAAATAAATAACAAAGCAGGACAAAGCTCATGGGATATTCAACTGAAACAATCCGCAACATTGCACTTCTCGGCCATTCCGGCGCAGGTAAAACAAGCCTGAACGAAAGCATTTTGTACCTGACGGGAAAGCTTGACCGCGCCGGCACTATTAACGCCGGAAACACCGTTTCCGACTCGGACGCGGAGGAGATTAAGCGCAAAATTTCCATCTCACTGTCAACCTCGTACACGGACTACCGCGACACGCGCATTAATATACAGGATACGCCCGGATTTTTCGACTTTACAGGCGAGGTTCAGTCCGCGCTGCGCGTTGTCGGCGGCGGAGTTATAGTTACGGGCGCAAAGGACGGAATCACGGTCGGTTTTGAAAAGGCTTGGCAGTATCTGACGGAAAAACGCCTTGCGCGCGCGATTTTTATCTCGAAGATTGACGAGGAAAACAGCGACTACGACACCGCCTTTGCCGCGATTCGTGAGCAGCTTGGCACGAGCGTCTGCCCGATGATTTTCCCGATTAAGGACGAAAAGGGCAAAATCGTCGGTCTTGTCGACCTTATTCGACGCGTTTCCTACAGCTACGAGGGCGGCCGACGCCACGAGCACGAGATTCCGGCGGAGCTTGAGGCAAGCCTTGCACCGCTTTATGCCGCCGTAAACGAGGCCGTCGCCGAAACGGACGACGACCTTATGGAAAAGTTCTTCTCGGGTGAGGAGTTCACGCTTGAGGAGCGCGTGCGCGGTCTCAGAAAGGGCGTGCGCGAGCTGTCCGTCACGCCGGTGTTTTGCGGAGACGTGCTTGCGGGGCTTGGCGTTTTGCTTTTACTCGACGGAGTTGTGAATCTGTTTCCGTCGCCCGCCGAGGGAGCCGTTGAAACGACGCTTGTCGGAAACGACGTGCCGTGCGACGCGGCCGGAACCGCCGCCGTAATCGTATACAAGACGATTGCCGACCAGTACGGCAAATACTCGCTTTTTGGCGTAATTTCAGGCGAAATCACAAGCGAAACGCAGGTTGAGAACGCGAGGACGGGCGCGCCGGTGCGCCTCGGACGAATTTACAAAATGCAGGGCAAGAAGACGGTTGAGGTAGACAAGCTCACGGCGGGCGACGTCGGCGCGGCCTCCAAGCTTGACGACGTGAAAACGGGCGACACGCTGCGCGCTGTCGGTTCCTCCGTTGTTTTGCGCGGCGTTGAGTACACGGCGCCCTGCTACTCTGTCGCGATCGCGCCGAAAACCAAGGGGCAGGAGGACAAAATCGCGGCGGGGCTAACGCGCCTTGCCGAAGAGGATCCGACGTTTACTCTCGCGAATAACAACGAAACGCACCAGATGGTTCTGTCCGGAGCGGGAGACATTCAGCTTGACGTGCTGGTGGCCAAGCTCAAGGACCGCTTTGCGGTTGAGTCTGTCCTTATACCGGCAAAGGTGCCTTACCGCGAGACAATACGCAAAAAGGTAACTGTGCGCGGACGGCACAAGAAGCAGTCCGGCGGACACGGCCAGTTCGGCGATGTTGTTATTGATTTTGAGCCGGGACAGACCGAGGAGCTTACCTTTACAGAGTCCGTTTTCGGCGGAGCTGTGCCGAAAAACTACTTCCCCGCGGTTGAAAAGGGACTTCAGGACTCGATCAAAAAGGGCGTTTTGGCGGGCTATCCCGTTGTGTTTTTAAAGGCGACGCTGACAGACGGCTCGTACCACCCGGTTGACTCGTCGGAAATGGCGTTCAAGATGGCGGCCTCGATTGCGTACAAGGAGGGCATTCCGACTGCCAGCCCCGCGATTCTTGAGCCTGTCGGCCACCTTACGGTCACGATCCCGGACAGGTTTTTGGGAGACATTATGTCCGACCTGTCAAAGCGGCGCGGCTCGCCCCTGGGCATGAGCGCGTCGGGCAGCACACAGATCGTTGAGGCGGAGGTTCCGCTCGGCGAGATGGGCAGCTACGCGATTGACCTGCGCTCAATGACGCAGGGACGCGGCTCGTTTGCGCTGACATTTTTGCGGTACGAGGAAGCGCCGATGGCGGTTCAGCAGAAGATTATTGAGGAAGCGAAGAAAGACGCGGAGTAGGGGCGGTGTTTTTGGGAGTATGACCTAAAAACTGCTTTGATTCGGACAATTAACAGGAGTAACAAGCACTATGCAATTCACCTTAAAACACACAAACATCAACGTTCTCGACATTGAAAAAAGCCTTGCCTTTTATGAAGAGGCTCTTGGGCTGACGGTTCAGCGGCGGTTTGCGGCACCCGATTTCACGATTGCGTTTCTCGGAGACGGCGTGACCTCGCACGAGCTTGAGATCACGTGTCTGCACGACCGAAAAGAGCCGTACGACCTTGAGGACAACGAAATTCACATCGCGTTCGGCGTTGCTGATATGGCTGCGGCGAAGGAAAAGCACAAGAAAATGGGATGCGTGGCATATGAGAACCACGACATGGGGATTTATTTTATTGAGGATCCGGACGGGTACTGGATGGAGATTATTCCTGAGAGCAGATAAAACTTGAGTTTTGCGGAATCCCCCGGTGAGCGGTTGCTTGCCGGGGGATGTTTTGTTTTTTTAGGGGGGAAGACTTTGCGGCGGCGTTGTTTGAGGCGTCGGTGGTGTTCTTTGTTACGAAAAACTAGAGGCGGAAACGAAGTGTTCTCTGTTTGGGGCGGGGAGTGTTGTTTGGAATAGGTACTCGGCCGCGCGGTGCTTGTGTTCTTATAGGCGAAAA
>JAISTA010000170.1 GCA_031272845.1 Oscillospiraceae bacterium | reverse complement strand
CTTCCGGCATACTGGCAGACTGTCGCGCAGGGCGGAATCTTGCTCATAGCTCTCGTTGTAGACTACTTTGGTGAACGCTCGCGGCTTAAAACACTGAAAGCCGAAGCGGCTCAGGCTGCGTAAGGAGGAGAAGATTATGAAAACAGAAAGTAAAGCAAAAAAGTTTTTCGGTTCAAAGCTTTTCACGCTGCTGCTGCTGCTTGCGGCGATGGTTATCGTGTTTCAGATACTCTCGGGCGGCTTAACGCAAATGAAGAGCAGCTTTCTTGACCCGAATAACCTCAAGCAGGTTGTCGCGGGAATGTCAGTCGTCTCGGTTCTGACAATCGGAGCCGGATGTCTGCTGATTTCCGGACAAGTTGACCTGTCAGCCGGCGGAATCGGAACGCTCTCGGCGCTGCTCTTTGCACACTTTTACACAAATTGGGGCATTCCGCTGATTATCGCGCTGATCATCTCTTTGATTATCGCCGGAGCAATCGGATACTTCAACGCGGTTCTCATTAACAAGCTGAACTGCCAGGGCTTTATCACAACAATGGCAACGGCGCTTGTCTGCACGGGACTGACGTATGTTATAGCGGCGGGCAAGGACGGCGTTTTGAAAAACATCCGAATTGAAAACGAGGCGTTCAACTACATCGGGACAAAATCCATTCTCGGCGGCTACGTTCCCATAATTGTGCTGATCGCGCTTGCGTTTTTCATCGTGTACGGCATTATTGTAAGCCAGACAAAGTTCGGCAGAAACATTTACCTCGTCGGCGGGAACCCGACCGCGAGCTATCTTGCGGGAATCAACCCGAAGCGCATTTCAAACATTCTGTTTATCAACAGCGCGGTTCTCGGCGGCGTGGCGGGTATATTCTATTCGGCAAAGATGAAGTCGGGCTCATACGCGGGAATCGCCGGTAACCAGTTCGCCGGAATGACCGCCGCTATCCTCGGCGGAATCAGCTTCGGCGGCGGCTCGGGCGGAATGGCGGGCGCGTTTATCGGCCTGCTTATCCTCAACGCGTTCCAAAACGGCGTTACGATTATCGGCGTGCCGTCCTATTGGCAGCAGGTCGCCTCCGGACTTTTGCTGATTGTCGCCTTATCGGTTGACTTTTTAGCGATGCAGCGCAAGGCGGCGGGTCTGCGCCGCACAGTGCGCCTCGGACGAGCCGAAAAGGCCGCCGCAGAAGAAGGAGGGAACAAATAATGGCGAATTCTCTTGAGTTTCGTGACGTAGGAAAGATGTTCCCCGGCGTTCGCGCCCTTTCGGGAGTGTCGTTTAAGGCTGAAAGCGGCAAGGTGCTGGCTCTTCTCGGTGAAAACGGAGCGGGAAAAAGCACGCTGCTAAAGGTGCTTTCCGGCGACATTAAGCCGGATGAGGGCTCGGTTTACATTGACGACGCGCAGCAGAGCTTTAACTCACCGCTTGAGGCGATAAAGGCCGGCATTTCGGTTATTTATCAGGAGCGTCAGCTCATACCGGGTCTGTCCGTTGCGGAAAACATCTTTGCGGGCGACCTGCCGGGCTCCTCCGGCCTTGTTAACTACAAGGATCTGCGGCTTGCGGCAGACGAGATTATCAAAAAATTCGGACTGAGCATAGACCCGGATCAGCCTGTCGGCAGACTTTCCGTCGCATACCAGCAGATGGTTGAGATCATGAAGGCCTATCGGCGCAATTCGGCGATTATCGCGTTTGACGAGCCGACGGCGAGCCTTGCGGAGGCCGAAATCAGCATTCTGTTCCGCCTGATAAACGAGCTTAAGGCAGAGGGCAAGGTCATCATCTACATCTCGCACCGTCTGGGAGAAATCTTTGAGCTGGCGGACGACATTGTCGTATTAAAGGACGGTCAGTTGGTCAAAACACTCGTGTGCCGTGAAACCACGGAGGACGAGCTTATCCACGCAATGGTCGGCCGCGACATAGGCGACACGTACGCGAACCTAAGCCGGAATACGCAATACGGCGAGACGCTTTTAGAGGTCAGCGGTCTTGAGACGGAGTTTGTTCACGACATAAGCTTTTCGCTTAAAAAAGGCGAGGTTCTCGGCTTTGCGGGCCTTGTCGGCGCTGGGCGCACGGAGGTTATGCGCGCGATTTTCGGAGCCGACAGGATTACGGGCGGCACAGTGAGCTTTGACGGACAAGAGGTTCACTTCAGGAGCCCGAAGGACGCGATAGACGCGGGAATCGCCCTTTGCCCTGAGGACCGCAAGGAGCAGGGTCTTGTTCTGTTCCGCTCAATTAGGGACAACATCACAATGCCTGTTTTGGCAAAGCTCAGAAAGCTGCTGTTTCTCAACAAAAAGGCGGAGGCGGATCTTGCCGACGCGGCGATTGATAAATACACGATCCGCACGCCCACGGCGGACAAGATTGTGTTTGAGCTTTCCGGCGGCAACCAGCAAAAGGTCATTCTCGGGCGCTGGACGAACGACCTTTTCCCGGCAAAGCTGCTCATCCTCGACGAGCCGACAAAGGGAATTGACGTCGGCACAAAGGCTGAGGTCTACCAGATGGTCTGCGATTATGCCAAGGCAGGACTGGCTGTCATATTCGTCTCCAGCGAGCTGACGGAGGTCATAAACGTCGCCGACAGGATCATCGTTATGAAGGACGGCCGCATAACAGGCGAGGTTTTGCGCACGGAAGCGACAGAGGAAGCGGTGCTGGCGATGGCTATGGCCGGGGAGTAGGCGGCGGCCTCGGTTTTTGGATGTGGGAAAGCCCCGCGCAGGAAGCGATTCCTGCGCGGGGCTTTTGGTTTTTGCTTGGGGCGTTGTGGGTGTTCTTTGCGTATTAAAGAATACTAAGCACCGCCGCAACCCGCTCGCGCAGCAATTTTATTTGACACTTTGTGTTAACTCTGATACAATACTGTTTATACTATCCCTAACCGCTTTACAAAGGAGACAGCGCTTTTTGCGCCGATTCATAGATGCCAGTAAACTTCCTCTTTATTTACCCGGACTTTCTCGAGCAAACCAAAAATGTCCGCACGCTTGCGGGAAACTACAACGAGGGTATCGCCTCGATCTCTGCTATGCTGAAGTCGCGCGGACACAAAACCTCGCTCTACCATATGACCTATATGCCGGACAAGGCGGAGTTTGAGCGCAAAATCCGCGAATTCGCCCCCGACATCATCGGCCTTACACTGCGCACGACTATTGTTCCCTGCGCGACCGAATTTCTCGGATGGCTGGACGATTCGTTCCCCGACATCCCTGTTTTCGCGGGCGGTTACCACCCGTCGCTCGCACCCGAGGAAACTCTCGCGATTCGCGGGATTGACGCGGTTTGTATCGGAGAGGGCGAGCTTGTCGTCGCCGATTTCATTGATTTGTTCGAGAAAACAGGCGAGTTTGACCTCGCGGCAGACAGCTTTTGGTTCAACACGCCGGAGGGGATTGTCAAAAATCCTGTGCGGCAGTACGAATACGACCTCGATAAAATCCCGTTCCCGGATCTCGATTTGTTTGACTACCGCAGCCTGAAAAGCAACAAAATCAACACGGCGGAGGTCATCATAAGCCGCGGGTGTCTGTACGCCTGCACGTACTGCGCAAACGCCGAGCTGCGCAACAACTATGCCGACAAGAAAAATTACGCGCGCTTCCGTTCACCCGAAAACGCGATTGAGTATCTTGAGCGCGTAATTGAGCGCGACCCCGGAATTGAGTATTTTAACTTTAACGACGCGATACTCAACATGTTCCCGGACTGGTTCTACAAATTCGCCGCGCTGTATAAGGAGAAGATTCACCGCAAGTTCACCTGCAACCTGCGCTTTGACCATATGGACGAGCATATGGTTCAGACAATCGCGGAAATGGGGTGCTATCTTGTGACGATAGGCCTTGAAAACGGAAGCGAGGAGTTCCGCAAAAAATACCTGCTGCGCTCTATGGAAAACGAGCACATCATCAAGGTTGCGGGGTGGATGAAAAAAAACAATATCCGCGTCGTGACATACAACATACTCGGCCTGCCGCATGAAACCTTTGCGCTGTCTCTCGAAACAATCAAGCTCAACGCGCGGCTTAAGGCGGATCAGGAGGTTACGAGTATGTTCTTTCCGTACCCCGGAACGCGGTTGCACGAGATCTCGAGGGAGGGCGGCTTTTTGCACCCGGACATTAAGTCCTCGGACCGCATACAGCTGCGTCAGCCGCAGTATCCCAGGGGCGACCTGCTTTACGCTAACGTGTATTTCCACAAGCTTATCGCCAAATACCGCAAGCGCTATGACCTCGGCGGCGAAAGGGCGGAAAAGGCCGTCGCAAAGCTTGACAAAAAGCTGCTGTCGCCGCGCTACCCGCGCAATTTGCTGCAAAAGCTCGGATTTTTGAAGAAAAAAATCGTTCTGTCCGCAAAACGGGCGGCGTTCCGCTTCCTGCCGGGAGTTTACAAGGCTCTGCGGCTGAAGAAGTATAAGCTGAAGTAGGGCCGGCGAAAATTTTGACACTGCTAACGGCAAAAATAAAAAAATATGTATTCCCTACGGCTGCGGCCGCTCTGCTCCTTGCGTTTTTTGCGGCGTTTTGCGTTATAAATTTTGCCGGCGGTCCGCGTTTTTTTGACTTTGATATGTACGCGGATACGGCGATAGCAAAGCTTATATGGGAGCAAAAGACGCTGTTTCCGTCCGGATGGGCGTTCGGCAACCAATTATATACGATCGCAACGCCGGTGCTTGCCGCGCTTTTCTACGGCATAACCGGGAACCTGAACCTTGCGATGTCGCTTGCGACGACGCTGAATACGCTGCTCATGTGCTTCGCGTTTTGCTGGGCGGTTCGCCCGCACACGAGCGCCTCCGGCGCGCTTGCCGGCTTGCTCGTGCTTGTCGGCGGCATTATTTCAACGAATGCCGTGACGGCACTGCACGGACAATTGTTTTATGTTTTGTGCAGCTATTACGCAAATTACATGATCACCCTCTTTGTTATATGGGGCTGGTACGCCCGCACCGTATCCGGCAAAAGGGTTTTCGGCGCGGCCTTTGCGGTTTCGATTGTCTTGTCTTTTCTGTCCGGCATTCAGAGCGTACGCCAGCTGGCGGTTGTCATGCTTCCGCTTGCGTCGGCCGCCGCCGTGCGGTTTGTATACATATGGATTAAGCGCCGCGCGATTTCCAAGACGGAGCTTATAGCCGTGTCGGCTGCGGCGGCAGTCGTTTTGGCAAACCTCGCCGGGATTTTGGCCGCGCGTTCATTAAACATACCGATGACAAGCCTGTACGGCAGCCTTGAGGCTGCTCAGCCGAACCTCGCGCAAGCGATTGCGGAAAACAAGGAGGCGCTGATCGTCATAACAGGGCTGCAATATCTCGCAAAAAACCGCACGGGAATATTTCTTACCGTGTTTGCCGCTATGATAATTGCGGTTGTGTGCGCTTTCCCGGTGCTGCACATAAAAGCCCGCGCGAGCGGACGCTTTTCCGACGGTATGCTAATTTGCGCGGCGCTCGGATTTGTCAGCCTTTTTGGAATGCTGTTTGCGAATTTGTTTCTGGACATGGCGCTTCGTCCGATATACCTGTTTCCGTGGTATGCGCTCGCGGCGTTCAGCTTTGCCGGAATCGCGCCCCGACTGCGTCCGCGCATATTGCGGTGCGGGCTGTTTGTGCTGTGCGTGTTTTGTGCCTGCAACCTGTATATCGGGTACGCGAAGCCGGCCGCCGAGGCGCTGTCTCAAGACGACAGCGCGGAAAAGCAAACCGCCGCCTGGATTGCGGACACCGGGTACGATTATATTTACGGCGACGCAAGGCACATACGAAAAATCGCGGCATATACCAACGGCGCGGCGGCTGCCGGAGCGTGGTTCAGCGCGCCGCTGCTCGTGATGGACTACATAAACCGGCAGGACATTTATTCAGAGGACGACAACAAGGCCGCGATATACGTATTCACAGTGCAAAATCTGGAGCAGGTGCAATTAATCGCGCGGGAAAAAGGCGCGGAGCTGCATTTTGAACGCGCATTCGGGGATTACCTTTGTTATACAAGCTCGGAGCAGCTGATGACTTTTGAAAAAAGCCCCGCGTCGTAAGCCGCGGGGCTTTTTTCGGCGGTACCGTAGGGCGGTTGGCTTTGGGTTTGCGGCGGTGGTGGTGTTCTTTGCGACGCAAACCCAAAGCCAACCGACAAACAGCAGCACCGCCTCAAGGCAGCCGTTCCTGCTGCCGCACAAAAAAATCCCCCGCGAGTCGCCCTGCGGGGGATTTCCTAATTTAATTCGCCAAGCTTGACCGTTACTTCAAAAACAGCGGTACAAACACGACCGAAACAATCGTCATCAGCTTTATCAGGATGTTGATTGACGGACCGGAGGTGTCTTTGAACGGGTCGCCGACTGTGTCACCGATAACCGCCGCCTTGTGCGCCTCACTGCCCTTGCGGCCTGAAGCTTCGATGAACTTTTTCGCGTTATCCCAGGCGCCGCCGGCGTTTGACATTGTGATTGCGAGCAAAACGCCCGAAATCAGCGCACCCGCGATAAGTCCGCCGAGCGCGGCCGCTCCGAGTATGACACCGACGATGATCGGCGCGACAACCGCAATAACGGCGGGGACAATCATCTCTTTGAGCGCGGCTTTTGTTGAAATATCAACGCAGCGGGCGTAGTCCGGCTTTTCTGTGCCCGCCATAATGCCCGGCTTCTCGCGGAACTGGCGGCGAACCTCTTCAATCATCTGGAAGGCGGCCTTGCCGACAGAGCGCATTGTCTGCGACGAGAAGAAGAACGGCAGCATCCCGCCGAGCAGAAGTCCGATGACGACGCTCGGGTCAAGCAAGTCAATCTTCAAAAGCCCGTTTACGACTTGATCGGGATTTTTTGCGATATTGCCGGCGACCTCCGCAAAGGAGACGAACAGTGCGAGCGCCGTGAGAGCGGCGGAGCCGATCGCGAAGCCCTTGCCGATTGCGGCGGTTGTGTTGCCGACAGAGTCGAGTTTGTCCGTGATTTCGCGAACCTCCTCCGGAAGGTCCGACATTTCGGCGATTCCTCCGGCATTGTCTGACACGGGGCCGTACGCGTCAACCGCGACGACGACGCCCGTTGTCGCGAGCATTCCGACTGCCGCGATTGCGATACCGTAAAGTCCCGCGAACTGGAAGGACACGAAAATACCGAGGCAGATAAGGATTATCGGGACGACCGTTGACAGCATTCCGACGGCAAACCCGTCGATAATCGCGGTTGCGGGGCCTGTTTCCGCCTGCTTTGCAATGCCCTTGACCGACTTATGGTCGGCTGACGTGTATATTTCCGTAATCGCGCCGATTAAAATACCGACTACAATTCCGGCGGCGACTGCGTAAAACGCGTTAAATTTGTCGAAAACAACCTTAGACAGAACGGCCGCAGCGGCAAGCACGATTGCAGCTGAAACATACGTTCCGACATTGAGCGCCGCAGCGGGGTTTTTAGTCTTCTTGCCGCCGACGAGGAAAATCGCGATGATTGAAGCGGCAATGCCGACAGCCGCGATAACGAGCGGGAATAAAATACCGCGTGTTCTTGTGAACGCGCCAATTGTTTCGCTGTACTGGGCGATTCGCACAGCACCGGCCGCCGCCGCGAGCACTATTGCGGAAACGATTGCGCCGACATAGCTCTCGAACAGGTCTGAGCCCATTCCAGCAACGTCGCCGACGTTGTCGCCGACGTTGTCCGCGATAACCGCCGGGTTGCGCGGGTCGTCCTCCGGAATGCCGGCCTC
>JAISTA010000078.1 GCA_031272845.1 Oscillospiraceae bacterium | reverse complement strand
GTTGCTCTGCGCACACACAAAAATACGCCCGAGGAGGTTTGGCGGCTCGCGATCGAAAGCTCAAAGCTTTGCGGCGGAATACCGCAGTTCCAAAACGACGCGGTTATTGTCCCCTCGCTGAAATCCATCGGCTTTTCCGAGGAGGACGCGTATAACTACTCTATCGTCGGCTGCGTTGAGCCTGCCGGAACGGGCAACGAGTGGCCGGCCTGCGGTATGACGGGCAAGGAATCCATCTGGAATATGATGGACGTTATCCAGCTTGTCATAAACGGCGGCGTAAATCCGCGCACAGGCGTTATGGCGACACCCTGCCCCAAGCTTTACGAGTACAAGAGCTTTGACGAGGTGCTTGAGGCGTTCCAAAAGGAAATGCAGTACGTTCTCGACTGGACTGTTACCTATTCCAACGTATTCGAGATGGTGTATTCGCACTATTTCCCGTGTATTGCGGCCTCCTCTATGCTTGAGGGCTGCCTTGACAAGGGTATGGACGCGACAAAGGGCGGCTGCAAATACAACCGCACAGGTCTGACGGCGTGCGGAACGGCAAACGTCGGCGACAGTCTGCTTGCGATAAAAAAGCTGATATTTGAGCAGAAAAAGGTCACAGGCCGCGAGCTGTACGACGCGCTCCGGGCAGACTGGGCCGGCTATGAGGAGCTTCACGCCTACATCGAAAACGAGCTTCCGCATTACGGCAACGACATAGACGAAGCGGACGCTATGGCCTCCTGGGCGCTCGGTTTGTTTGCCGAGATTATGTCCAAGGAAGAGGGCGCGCGCGGGCACTACTCAGGCGGCACCTTTACTATGACGGCGCACATCTATATGGGCAAAATGCTCGGCGCAACGCCGGACGGACGCTATGCCGGAACGCCGATTGCTGACGCGATCTCGCCGCGCCAGGGCTTTGACCGAAACGGCCCGACGGCTTATCTGCGCTCAGCCGCAAAGCTCCCGCACGTGAAGCTGACAAACGGCGACCAGCTGAATATCAAGTTCACGAAAACAGCCGTTGAGGGCGACGTCGGCGCAACAAAGCTGCGTCAGCTGATTCAGTCTTACTTTGAGCTTGGCGGAATGCAGGTGCAGTTCAACGCCGTCGGCCCCGATGAGCTGTACGCGGCGCAGGCCGATCCGCTCAAGTACAAGAGCCTGATTGTGCGTATTGCGGGCTTCTCCACATATTTTGTGACGCTCGACAAGAACACGCAGGACGACTTTATCAACAGAACCGCACAGGCGATATAACGCTTTTTCCCTCGCCTGTTTGAGTCGCTTTTTTCGATTCAAATCGGCCTCCTTAATCCAAATATCCCCGGCGCGGCAACTCGCTCCGGGGATATTGGATTATGTATTCAGCTGGCTTGCATAAGCATTTTTTTAAACAAATGACACTACATAACTTATTCAACAATGTAATATCCCTGTTCTACCCGTCCCGCTGTGCGGTATGCGACGCGTTGTCCCGAACCGCGTTTTGCGGGAAGTGTGCCGCCGAATACCCTCCGACGACCGCTGCCGCGTCCGGTTTTGACGGGCTTGACCGGGTCTACGCGCTTTTTCCGTACACAGACAAGGTGCGAAAAGCTGTTCTCAATCTAAAGTTTCACGCAAGACCCGACATTGCAGCCTCCCTCGGCCGCGCCGCGGCGGAATTTGCGCCGTTTACGGCTGCGGACATTGACGTTGTCACATTTATTCCTCTGTCGAAAAAGCGCGCACGTGAGCGAGGATACAATCAGGCGGAGATTTTCGCGAAATCCTATGCAAAGGGAAAGGGGCTCCCCTGCCGCGCACTTCTCGTCAGAACGCGCAACACCGCCGCAAACTCCGGACTTGCGGCGGCGGCGCGAAAGGAAAATGTCTCCGGCGCGTTTGCCATGAAAAATGGTGCGTCAGCTGCGGGCAAGAGAATACTGCTGTGCGACGACGTTCTGACGACCGGGTCAACCGTCGCCAGCGCGGCAGCAGTTCTGCGGGACGCTGGAGCGGCAAGCGTTTGCGTGCTGTGCGCGGCAAAGACGCGGTACGACGGAGAGGATGTGCCTGAGGACGGGGATCCACGCTGAAAATACAATTTTTTCGCAAGCGCTAACAAAAATCTATATTGACAATTCACAATTTGTGTAGTATCATAGCTTTAATATGGCGTTATTTTCGCCGACTCAATCTTGGAAACACAGACCTTGCCTAACACACCTGAAAAAAAAGAAACCTTTTATATCTCAACCCCGATTTATTACCCCAGCGCGAGTCTGCACATCGGCAACACCTACTGCACCGTCGCGGCTGACGTTATGGCGCGGTATAAGCGCCAGCGCGGGTATGACGTGTTCTTTCTGACCGGCACCGACGAACACGGACAGAAAATTGAGGACATCGCAAAAAAAGAGGACGTCACGCCGCTGGAGTTTGTCGACGGTATTGTCGCCGGAATCCGCGACCTGTGGTCTCTTATGAACATCTCCTACGACCGCTTTATCCGCACAACAGATCCCGCGCATATGCGGAGCGTACAGAAAATTTTCCGCGACCTTTACGATAACGGAGACCTTTACAAGGGCGTTTACAAAGGTAAATACTGCAAGCCCTGCGAGAGCTTTTGGACCGAAACCCAACTTGCAGACGGCAAATGCCCGGACTGCGGGCGCGAGGTTTCGGACGCGGAGGAGGAAGCGTATTTCCTGCGCCTGTCAAAGTATCAGGAGCGGCTGATTGAGCTATACGAGAGCGTGCCGGACTTTTTGCAGCCGGAATCCCGCAAGAATGAGATGCTGAACAACTTCCTGCGTCCCGGGCTTGAGGATCTCTGCGTGTCGCGCACGTCGTTTACGTGGGGCATACCTGTCGATTTTGACGAGGGGCATGTTGTTTACGTGTGGATCGACGCGCTGTCGAACTACATCACGGCACTCGGCTACAACAACAATATCTACGACGGCTTTGAAAAATACTGGCCGGCGAACGTGCATTTTGTCGGCAAGGAAATCGTCCGGTTTCACGCGATAATCTGGCCTGTAATGCTTTGGAGTTTGGGGCTGCCGCTGCCCGAAAAAATCTTCGGTCACGGGTGGCTCACGTTTGAAGGCAAAAAAATGTCAAAGTCGTCCGGAAACGGCGCGGATCCTTACGCCCTTGCCGAAAAATACGGCGTTGATGTGCTGCGGTATGTTCTGCTCAGAGCCTTTCCTTTCGGCAACGACGGCGATTGGTCTGAAAAGCTGCTCGTTTCGGTGATAAACTCCGACCTTGCAAACAAGCTCGGCAACCTGCTGTCCCGCACCGTCTCAATGACTGAAAAGTACTTTAATTCGCGGCTATTGGACGACTTCACGTCTGACCCCTCACTTGACGAGCCGTTGATTTCAGCCTACGCCGAAACAGTCCGCGAGTTTGACGCGGCAATGGAGCGGTTCGACTTTCAGGGAGCGCTTGAGGCGGTTATCGCACAGCTTTCCCGCGCGAACAAGTATATAGACGACACTGCGCCCTGGATTCTGGCAAAGGAGCCGTCAAATCGGCCGCGCTTGTCGTCTGTACTGTACAATCTGCTTGAAAATCTGCGTCTTGCGGCGGTGCTGCTCACGCCCTTTATGCCGACGGCTGCAAAGGAAATCTTCGCCCAAATCGGCGCTGATTCGGAAGAATCGCAGACCTCAGCCGTGTTCGGCACACTCCCGGCAAAGGCAAACGTCCGGCGCGGAGAAAACCTCTTTCCCCGGATTCAGACAGAAGAATGAACATTCCTATAAAAAAACTGCGTGAAAACGCGATTTTGCCAAAGCGGCAGTCCGGCGGCGCGGCGGGGTTCGACCTTTATGCCGCAGTACCGGAGGACGCGCCCGTCGTGATCGCGCCGGGCACAGCCGAATTTATCCCGCACGGCGTTGCGCTTGCTATACCCGAAGGATTTGCGGGCTTTATATACGCGCGCTCAGGACTTGCCGCAAAAAGCGGTATATCTCCGTCAAACTGCGTCGGCGTTATCGACAGCGACTATCGCGGCGAGCTGATAACCTCCCTGTACAATCGCTCGGATACACCGTTTACGGTGCGCTGCGGCGACCGTGCCGCCCAGCTTGTTATCGCGCCGATCATCGCGGCGGAGCTTACCCCGGCGGATACGCTGCCGGAGACTGAGCGCGGCGCAGGCGGGTACGGCAGCACCGGAAGGTAGTCGGCCGTATTTCAGTTCCATTGTCATTACCGCGAATATCCTGATATTCGCGCACAATAATATATAAACGGAGGCTTCGCCGGCGCGTCATTGCCGCGCCGCGATAATTTCACTAAGCACGACGGTCACTCACATTCACACAAGGTTACTTCAAATAAAGAAGCGCAGGCCTATCTTGAATTTACGCTCAAGCACAACCGCGCGCATGAGGAGGAGCTCACAGCCCTTGCGCACGATCTTGACCATCTGGGGCTCTCCGCTGCGGCAGAAGAGGTAAGAAACAGCCTTGAGGACTCAAAATGCGCAAGCGAGCACATCCAGTGGGCGCTTGAGGCAATCGAGGCATAAAATCCCTGCCGTAGTTCGGCACCGCTCCGCAATTTGCGCCCTATAGGAGGCGCTGCGCGAAAAGCTTCGCGCGAAAAACAAAACTATGTGTTTATCAACAGCTTATAGAAATGAAAAAACCGATTCGTCCGTTCTCGCGACGAATATAACAAATATCCGCATTGACGGAGACCGCGTTTTCCTCACAGACCTTATGGACGAAACCATTGAGGTTGAGGGCGCGCTGCAATTTGCCGACCTTATCGGCGGCTACGTAATTATTTCATCAAAGTAGGAATATAAAATGTCAGCACCTGTTGTAATAGCCTTCGCCGGCAAGGGCGGTACCGGCAAAACAACCGTTTCGGGAATCCTTGTGCGGTACCTTGCCTCTCTGGGCAAAAGGGTGCTTGCGGTAGACGCGGACCCAAATTCCAACCTCAACGAGGTGCTCGGCGTTGAGCTTCCGACGACGCTTGGCGACGTGCGTGAAAACCTTGCCGGGCGCGAAAAGTCCGGAGAACCGATACCCGGCGGTATGACAAAGGCCGAGTTTGCCGAATTCGCTATGGGAGACTGCCTTTGCGAGGAGGACGACTATGACCTGCTCGTTATGGGACGCACACAGGGTCAGGGCTGCTACTGCTTTGTAAACGGACTGCTGAAAACGCAGATCGAGCGCTACGCCAAGTCTTACGACTACATTGTAGTCGACAACGAGGCCGGCCTTGAGCATATCTCGCGCGGAACGCTGCCGCATATCGACATTTTGCTGCTCGTTTCAGACTGCTCGCGGCGCGGAATTCAGGCTGTCGGCCGTCTCAGTCAGATGGCAAAGGAGCTGCGGCTTGAGCCGAAAAGCGAGGGGCTTATTGTCAATATGGCACCGTCAGGCGAGCTTGCACAGGGCATACTGGACGAGATTGCGGCACAGGAACTGAACCTTGCCGCTGTTTTGCCGCGCGACAACGCGGTTTACGAGGCCGATGCGGAAGGACAGCCGAGCAGCGCGCTTCCGGATACAAGCGCGATTAAGTCCGCTATGGGTCAGCTGTACGCGTTTTTGCTCAGCTGATTTTTTTCGCGCGGCACCAATTGCAGAGCGCTTCCGGCGCGGCTTTTTTTGCGTTGCCGGACAAGGCTCCGGCAATAATATTTTCACTGTAAATTAACGCGGCGGCAAACGTCCGCGTCTAAGGGCATTTTTGCCCGTTTTATGCTTTGGGAGAAGACAGACAATGCCGGATCAGTATAAAACCAGTTCCTACGACGTCAGCTTTAAGATAGACGGCGTACAGGAGCCGGTTACAATAACCGCGAACCATGGCGAGAATATTCTGGAGCTTGCGCGCAAGGCAAACGTCGCAATCGACGCGCCGTGCTCCGGCAACGGGAGCTGCGGCAAATGCCGCGTGCGCCTTATCGGCGGGTCGGTGTACTCGAAAATTTCGCGCCACATCACGGATTTTGACTTTGACAAGGGCTGGCGGCTCGCCTGCGAGTCATACGTTGAGGGGCCGTCCAAGTTTTTTGTGCCGGATATAGCTCAGGCGTACAAGTCTCGCCTGCGTGTCACGGATATGACGAGCGAGCGCGAAATGCGCATTTTTGACAAGCTGCTGCGTGAGCTTCGCGAGACCGGAATAACACGCCACAGCGGTTATTTTTCGGCAAAGCTGGAGCTGGCTCCGCCGTCACTTGACGACACTATGCCGGACAACGAGCGCCTGAACCGCTCCGTTCAGGCAATAACGGGAAAATCGGACGTTTCCATCCGCTATTCGCTTCTGCGCCGACTGCCGGACATTCTGCGCGAAAACGACTGGAAGGTTCGCTGTATGCTGATGGAGGATCGCGGCGGAATCCGCATTCTCGACCTTATGCCGCAGGACGACGACGAAATTATGTGCGGCCTTGCGGTCGACATCGGAACAACAACGGTCTCCGTGCTGCTTGTTGACCTTGAAAGCGGCAAAATCCTCTCCAAGGGCTCCTCCGGCAACGGTCAGATACGCTTCGGGGCGGACGTTATAAACCGCATAATCGAGCAGCAAAAAAATGGCGGCGTTGAAAAGCTGCGCTACGCGGTGGTGCATGAAACGCTGCTTCCGATAATACACAAGCTTTGCGACGATACCGGCACGAAAATGGAGCGCATATACCGCACAGTCGTCGCCGGAAACACCACAATGACGCACCTTTTGCTCGGCGTAAACGCGAATTACCTGCGTACGGAGCCGTATGTGCCAACATTTTTCAAAATAGACCCGCTGTTTACGCGCGAGGTCGGGATTGACCTGTCTCCCGGCTCACGGATGACGCTTTGCCCGAATATCGGTTCATATGTCGGCGGTGATATCACCTCCGGCACGCTTGCCTCTATGATATGGAACAAACAGGAGCTGTCTTTGTTTGTCGACCTCGGCACAAACGGCGAAATCGTGTTCGGCAACAGCGAATTTTTAATGTCCTGCGCGTGCTCGGCGGGACCGGCGTTTGAGGGCGGCGACATTAAGTGCGGTATGCGCGCAACGGACGGCGCGATTGAAAGCTGTGTGATTGACCCCGAAACGCTTGAGCCTGAAATTTCAATTTTCGGCGACATTGCGGAAAAACCCGTAGGCCTGTGCGGCTCGGGTATTATTGACGTAATCGCGGAGCTGTACCGCACCGGCGCAATTAACGGCAAGGGCAAGTTTGTCCGCGAATCGCCGCGCATTGTGCGCAACGAGGAGTACAATACGGCAAAATACATCCTCGCATTTCCGAAGGAATCCGCAACGTACCGGGAGGTTTACATCGACGAGACGGATATAGACAATTTTATCCGCACAAAGGGCGCAATTTTCTCGGCAATCAGAACGCTGACAATGCAGCTCGGCTTTTCTCCGACCGATATTGAAAAGGTCTATGTCGCGGGAGGAATCGGCTCGGGGCTGAACGTGCGGAACTCAATCTGTATCGGAATGTTCCCCGACCTGCCGGAGGAGCGCTTTGAATATATCGGAAACTCCTCACTTTCCGGCGCGTACTCCGTGCTGACGTCGGCGGCGGCTGAGGATAAAATGTTCGAGCTGTCGCGTGCGATGACCTATATTGAGTTGTCCACACAAGCCGGGTATATGGACGAATTCGTCGCGGCCTGCTTTTTGCCGCACACAGACGAGACGCTGTTCCCGAACATTCTCGCGGATTAAGTCCGGGCTGACAGCTATTATTTAGATAAGCACGGAGTATAATCCTATGTTTTCTGAAATCAGCGTCCCCGCGCTTATAGCAACGTCAATACTCAGTATAATATTTATCGTCATGGCCGGCGTTC
>JAISTA010000075.1 GCA_031272845.1 Oscillospiraceae bacterium | reverse complement strand
ATCATTGGAAGATACGGCGCACCGAAAAGCTGACCGAAAAGCTTACCCGCCGTCGCAAAGCAGCTTCCGACATATACCGCGAAAAAGACCAGAATAAACAGCGATGCGATTATAAGAAGCGGGCGGATTTTACCCTTTTCGCGGAAGCGGTTTGAGAAGAATTCCGGCAGTGTGATCGACTTTGTGTAGGTCGAATACCGGCGCAGGCGCTTGGACACAAACAGCCAGTTCAGGTAGGTTCCGATAAGCAGGCCTATTGCCGTCCAAAACGCGTCCGCGATTCCGCACCAGTAGGCAACGCCGGGCAACCCCATAAGCAGCCAACCGGACATGTCGGAGGCTTCGGCAGACATAGCCGCGACCCATGGTCCGAGCGAGCGTCCGCCGAGAAAGAAGTTGTCCGTACTCTCGTTTGCGCGCTTGGCGAAAACGATTCCGATAACGATGACGACGAGCAGATAAAGCGCCATCGCGATCACAATTTGAGTAGTCGAAGAATTTGATACTGTTGGCATTTGTTTTTCTCTCCTAAAAAATATTCCTAAAAATTTCGGCGCTCTCCAACGCCGGTTGTTGATTGTGTAACTCTGCTATGACCGGTAGTCTCCGTTTATCTTCACGTAGTCATAAGTCAAATCGCAGCCCCAGCATTCGGCAGAGCCCATACCGCTCCCCGCCGCGATTTCAATAACAATGTCGTGCTCAGAAAGGATTGTTTTTGCAAGCTCCTCGTCAAAATCCAGTCCGCACCCGTTTTTGCAGACTGAAATAACGCCGGCGGCCGATGAAAAGTCAACAGAAACCTCGCCGACGTTGAACTTCACGCCAGCGTACCCCATAGCGCAAAGAATCCTGCCCCAGTTCGCGTCGCGCCCGAAAATCGCGGCCTTAAGCAGGGACGACGATATTACTGACTTTGCCAGCACAACCGCGTCCTCCTCGCAGTTAGCGCCGGATATGCGGCAGGTGATAAGGTGCGTCGCGCCCTCGCCGTCCGCCGCCATATCGATTGCAAGCCGGCGGCAAAGCGCGGTCAGCGCCTCCTCAAAAAGCGCGTATTCCGGGGTATTCTCCGCAATTTCCGCATTCTCCGCAAGTCCGTTTGCAAGAGTCAGGCACGTGTCGTTAGTCGAGGTGTCTCCGTCAACCGAAATGCGGTTAAAGGAGTAATCCGCCGCACGGCGAAGCGCCTGCTTCAGGGCTGTTTGCGATATTGCCGCGTCTGTTGTGATAAACGAAAGCATTGTTCCCATATTCGGGTGAATCATCCCGGAGCCCTTTGCGATACCGCCGATACGCACCGCTTTGCCGCCGAGACTCACCTCAATGGCGTACTCTTTTTTTACGGTGTCGGTCGTCATAATCGCTGCGGCCGCGCCGTCGGATCCCTGCGCGCTGTGCTCCAGCAGCCCTGCCAGCGCCGGAACGCCGGCCTCAATCGCCTCAATGTTAAGCTTCTGCCCGATGACCCCGGTAGACGCAACCGCGACGTAAGTCTCCGGCAGACCAAGCGCCTCGGCGGCGGCACGCGCCTCCCGCTCGGCGGCGGCGTACCCGCCCTCGGCGCAGACGTTCGCGTTGCCGGAATTGACGATTACGGCCTGAAGAGCGCCGCCCTCAAGCCGCTTTTTTGTCAGTAGAACAGCGTCGGAGACGACCACATTTTTGGTGAACACACCTGCCGCGCGGCATGGCACAGACGACGCGATAATCGCAACGTCCTTTTTGTCCGGATTTTTGGTTTTGACGCCGCAGTGCAGTCCGCCCGCCGAAAAACCGAGCGGCGCGCAAATACCGCCGTCAATAAATTTTATTTCTGTAGCCTGCATAAATTTAACCTATGTTCAGCATTAATTTAAGGTTTTTTTCGGCCGCGCCGGAAGCGCCCTTGCCGAGATTGTCAAACAGCGCGGTAACGGTTATTCTCTCGCTGTTTCCGCCGATAATTATCTCAAGGTCGTCGCGCCCGGCAAGGCTTGAGGCGTAAAGCTTCTCGTCAGCCGCCGCAACGCGCACGCCCACGCCCGTCTGCCCCTCGTAATACCGCGCGTATAGCTCCGCCAGCGTTTCCGGCGTAAAGCTGCGCAAAAGCTGACGGCTGTGAAGACCGACTGTAACCGCCATCCCCTTGTAGTAGTCGTCGATAACCGGGATGAACACGGGTGACGTATTCAGACCCGAGTACCTCGTCATTTCAGGCAGATGCTTATGGCTCTGCGGCAGCGCGTATAGGGCAGGCGAAAACATCGGGTCCGTTTTTTCGCGCTCGTAGTCGGCAATCCCCTTTTTTCCCGCGCCGGAATATCCGGACAGCGAGCAGCAGGTCAAGAGCGCGTCACGGCTTATCGCCTCGAAAAAAACAAGCGGGTGAACCGCCATAATAAACCCGGTCGCGTGGCAGCCGGGGTTTGCGACAAAGCGCGACACGCGGATCAAATCCGCGAATCTGTACAGCTCGGGGTCAAGCGCCTCGTCAAGCGGCGTTGCGATAAGCTCCGGCAGGCCGTACTGCCAGCCGTCCGCCGTCCTGTGCGCGGTTGAAGCGTCAAGAACGCGCGTGCGCAGGTTTCCCGCGTCGATCAGCGAAACGGCCTCACGCGCGGCAGCGTCAGGCAGGGCGAGAATAACAACGTCTGCCTCGTTAATAAGCCTCTTGCGCTCGGAAGTATCCTTGCGCCGCGCGGGCTCAATCGTTAAAAGCTCAATATCGTCGTTATGCCAGAGTCTGTTGTGTATGTCAAGGCCGGTCGTGCCCTCCTGCCCGTCTATAAAAACCTTTGGTTTAGTCAATTTTATCCCCAAGGCAGTGTTCAGCCGCCCACATCACGTATTTTGTGCATTTATCCTCGCGTTCGGAGGTGTTTTGATGTATCGCGCGCCCCTCGTCAGAGGTCAGGTCGTGCCCCAAAAGGTCAAAGCAGCGCACCGCGCCGAACTTCTCGCGGAAAGCCACAGTAAACGCGGCCGTTTTCGCGTGCGCATTTTCCTTTGCGGTCAAATTCTGCCCGTCCGAAAATCCGGTTTGCGCGCCGATCGCGAGAATCCCGCCCGAAAGAGCGCCGCATAGCTCACCGCAGGCGCACCCGCCGCCGAGCCCTCCTGCAATCGCAAGAGCCGTCTCCTGCTCAAGTCCAAGCTCCTCCGCAAGAGAGCCGAGGACTGACTGAGCGCAGTTAAAGCCGCTGTTAAAAAGAAATTTTGCAGTTTCGCCGTAAGACACCGTGGTTTTCCTCCGTAAACAAGAAATCTGATTGATAGTATCGCACAATTTTTGATAAAAGTCAAGAGGGGGCGGGGACTTTTTGCGGGGCGGTAATTGGATGTACGGTGGCTTACGGCGAGCTGGCGGGCGAGTAGGGGGCGCTTTGTTCGGGGGCTTGCTTTGGGGTTGTGGCGGTGATTGGTGTTCTTTTAGACGGAAAGCTTTAGGCGGGAACGAAAAGTTCTCTATTTGGCGCGGGGGTACAGGCATTGTCCGTAATTGTCTGCTTTTTGGGGAGTTGCTTTGACTTTGCCGCGCGAGATTGGTGTTCTTTTCGACGCAAATCTTTCGGCGGGAACGA
>JAISTA010000005.1 GCA_031272845.1 Oscillospiraceae bacterium | reverse complement strand
GTACAGCTTGCGCCGCTTGCGTACATTCATGTGCCCGCAGTGCCCGAACCCACCGCGCCCGCGCCGGATGATATTACCGCGTTTGCGCACTACATTCACCCGAACGCCGCGCGTTACGCCGCATACATATCCGAAAATCCTGAGCTCGATTTGCAGGTTGCCGTTGCATACGTCAATGCGGGGCTTGACATTGCGTTTTTTGAGGATATTATTGATATAACCGCGCCGCAGGATTTGCTCGTGCTTGTTAACAAGCGGCATTCGCTTGACAAAGCATATGTACCCTCTGATTTGCGCCGCGCTCTTGGCAGCAACCAGCAGCTGCGCACCGCCGCCGCGAATGCCCTGGAGCAAATGGCGGCGGACATGAAGCAGGAGGGGATGAGACTGCTGCTGCGGTCGGGCTACCGCAGCTATAACACGCAAAAGGGCCTTTACAACAGGCCGACAAGCAGCGACATGTACAATGCGCGTCCCGGTTTGTCCGAGCATCAAACCGGCCTTGCGGCAGATATTGTGCAAGCATATACCTCGGCTAAAATTACCACGCTGCACTTTGAGAATACGCCGCAGTATGAGTGGCTGCTCCAAAACGCGCACCGCTACGGCTTTATTTTGCGCTACCCAAAGGACTATACGCACATAACGGGCTACGGCTACGAGCCGTGGCACTGGCGGTATATCGGCATCCCCGCGGCGACAAAAATGCATAACGAGGGCATCGCTACCTTCGAAGAATACTACGGGCGGTATTTGATAACGCCCGTACCCGCGCCCGCAAAATAGCGGAGCCGTCCCCGCACAATCCGCAGCGCCGCCGCATATAATAAGCAGGACTAATATTTGCGGAGGTTTCGGTTTTATGTGCGGAATTGCGGGGGAAATCGGCGGCGTTGCCGGATACAACAGAGACCGTATCCCGGACTACGGGAAAATGCAGGCAAAGCTATCCCGGCGCGGCCCCGACCAGAGCGGGATCTACATAACGGACGGCGCGGCGATGATACACACGCGCCTTGCCGTAATCGACGTTGAAAACGGGCGGCAGCCGATGGTTTTTGACGAGCCGTCAGGCCGCCATATCCTCATCTACAACGGCGAGCTTTACAACTATCAGGAGCTGCGGCGCGAACTTGTGCTTGCGGGGCACAGCTTTCGCACGAACTCGGACACGGAGGTCGTCGGCCGCGCGTTTTTGGAGTGGGGCGAGCGGTGCGTGGACTATTTCAACGGAATTTTCGCGTTTTGTATCTACTCCGAGTCAAAAAAAAGCGCGTTTTTGGCGCGTGACCCGATAGGCGTTAAGCCGCTGTTTTATTCCGAAACAAAGGCCGGGACGCTTGTTTTCGCCTCGGAGCTTGGCAGCCTTACGGAGCACACGGCCGTGCCGCGCAGGCTCGGCAGTCAGGGTATAGCCGAAATTCTGTTCCTCGGCCCCGGCAGAACTCCCGGCTGCGGCGTTTTTGAGGACGTACACGAGCTTTTGCCGGGTGAGCGCGCCGTTTTTTCGCAAGGCAAGCTCAAAAAAGAACGGTACTGGAGGCTGCGGGATCGTGAGAATTCTGACAGCTACGATGAGGCAAAGGAAAAGGTGCGCTACCTAGTGCGCGACGCGATACGAAGACAGACGGTTTCCGACGTGCCGCTAGGCGCATTTTTATCCGGAGGGCTGGACTCCAGCATAATCACGGCGGTTATGGCGACGGAAGGTGCGAACAACGGCGAGATCAAGACATTTTCCGTAGGATACCGCGACAATGAAAAGTACTTTCAGGCAAGCCGCTTTCAGCCGAATTCGGACGACTACTACATTGACCTGATGAACGCGGCGTTCGGCACGGAATCAGTGCGTGTGACGCTAGACACAGACGAGCTTGTCCCCGCGCTGTACGAGGCCGCCGAAGCGCGCGGCCTGCCCGGAATGGCGGACGTGGACAGCTCGCTGCTGCTGTTCTGCCGCGAGATAAAAAAGCACGTGACAGTAGGCCTGTCAGGCGAATGCGCCGATGAAATTTTCGGCGGGTATCCGTGGTACCGCGACAAAGAAATCCGCGACCGAGACGGCTTTCCGTGGGCGCAGACGACGGCCTACCGCAAAACCTTTGCCCTGCCGATAGACGACCTTGACGCGGACGAATACATAGGCTCGCGTTACCGCGCGACGCTGACCGCAAGCGATATTCTGCCGGGGCTATCCGACGATGAGCGCCGCCAGCGCGAGATGGTAAACCTCAATTTTATGTGGTTTATGCAGACTCTTTTAGACCGCAAGGACAGAATGAGTATGTATTCCGGCCTTGAGGTGCGCGTGCCGTTTTGCGACAAGCGCATTGCGGAGTATCTGTACACCCTGCCGTGGGAGTACAAGGACAAAAACGGGCGCGAAAAGGGACTTCTGCGCGAGGCGGTAGACGACCTGCTCCCCGAGGAGGTTGTGCACCGCAAAAAAAGCCCGTACCCGAAAACGCACAACCCGACGTACCTCGCGGCCGTCTGCCGCGAAATGGACGGTCTGCTTGCGGACAAAAGCGCGCCGCTGTGGCAGCTTGTGTCAAGCGAAGCCGTCGGAAAGCTCACGCGCGGCGAGGAAATGGGCTTTGACTACAACGCAACGCCGTGGTACGGCCAACTGATGACGCGCCCACAGACGATCGGGTATTTTCTACAGGTAAACGAGTTTCTGAAAAGCGTAACGCTGGCGTAAACCGCAGATAACCGCAAAACAAACCGGAGGGGCATGCCCCTCCGGTTTGTTTATTGTCTTTACGTGTTCTCAAACCTCAATATTTTGAACTGATTCTTCCGGTATTCGATCAGCCCCTCTTTTTGCAGACGGGAAAGCTCGGCTGAAAGCGCGCTCCTGTCTGCCGCGAGAAAGTCCGCAAGCTCCTGACGGTTAAACGGAATTGTGAACTCGGCCGAACCCGCGCCTTTTGCCTGCGCCGAAAGGTAGGACAGCACCTTACCGCGTGTGGTGCGGCGTGTTATGTGCTGCATTTTCTCCGTGAGCGCGACGTTTTTTTGCGCGATAACATACAGCATATTCTCAATTGCCCGCGAGTGAAACGCGCAGGCGCTGCCGCAAACGGTAATCAGCTTTTTGTAGTCGAGCAGCAGCACCTCAGCGGCAGACGCGGCCTCAACGCTGACGGCTATTCTGCCGACGCGTGCGCACACGTAGCTTTCGCAGAAAAGCTCGCCGGGCTCGGCCGCCGCAAGAATTGTCCGCGCGCCCCAAAAGTCCTCCGTTATAATACGCGCCGCGCCGGAGAGCAAAACGCCGATACGCCCCGCGCGGTCGCCCTCGGAAAAGATGTACGCGCCCT
>JAISTA010000215.1 GCA_031272845.1 Oscillospiraceae bacterium | reverse complement strand
GTTGTACAGCGAAAAGGTGTGCTCGCCGAAAAAGTGCATGTTGCGGAACGACGCGGGAATCCCCCTGTCACTCATCACAATTGTGCGCTGATGAAAGGTTTCGGGCAGCAGCGTCCAGAAGTCCCAGTTATTTTGCGCGCTGCGCCGTCCTGTGCGCGGGTCGCGCTTTACCGCGCGGTTTAAGTCGCTGAAATCGTGAACATCGCGGATAAAAAACGTCGGTGTGTTGTTGCCGACTAAGTCCCAGTTGCCCTCTTCGGTATAAAACTTCGTCGCAACGCCGCGAATGTCGCGCTCGCAGTCCGCCGCGCCGCGCTCGCCGGCGACGGTCGAAAAACGTGTAAAGGTTTCGGTAACCGCGCCGGGCTGAAGTACCTTTGCCTTGGTGTACCTTGAAATATCGCCCGTAACGGTAAACGTGCCGTAAGCGCCCCAGCCCTTTGCGTGCATGCGGCGCTCCGGGATGACCTCGCGGTTAAAGTGCGCCATTTTCTCCATCAGCCAGACATCCTGCATCACAACAGGCCCTCTCGGCCCGGCCGTAATCGAGTGCTCGTTGTCTGCAACAGGCGCGCCGACCTCGTTTGTCAGCTTATGTAAATCGTCAGACATAATCATACCTCCTATATGTTAATTCTAAATATACCAACCCGATTTTCGGGGTGTGGTCAAGCAGGCTCAAAAGCCGAAGCCCAGCAGCAATATCGCAATATACGCCATGCTTTTCGGCAGCATAAGCATTCCGAGCTTTGGCTTTTTATCAGCCCAGAGAACGACAGGCAAATAGCACGCAAAGCTGACAAGTATCGCGGCGCATACCGCAAGCCCGCGCCCGGCTTCCGCCGCAAACAGCGCGGCGATAATCAGCCCCAGCACGGTAAACGGCGCGTTGCGAAGTATTCCCCATTTTCGCGGCGGTGAATCCGAAAGCCAGCGGTTTTGCGGCAACAGACACAAAACAATTCTGACCGCCGCCAGCGCATAAAGCACGCCGAACAGGGCAGGCGGGCATAAAACCGCCTGCAAAATAATCAAATAAAACAGCGTCATCGTGACGGACGCAACTGCCTTTCCCGCGCCTTTAGCGCGCAGTCCGCCGCCGAGCATTCGCGGCAGCAAATGGCAGCTGTCCCCCGCCGCAAGCACAAGCGCGGCAACGCCGAAAATGCGGCTTGCGCGTCCGCCGCGCAGAAGTAGAATCCCAAGCACAAGCGCCGCCGCCAAATAAGCTGCGTCGAACACTGCTTCGGCAATATGTGCGCCGTGTTTTTGAGTTGGCATAGCGATGGATTTCCTTGCGGTAAGCTTTGCGTGCGGTTTTTGTCACAGTGTCGGCCTAACTTTGCGCCGACATTATAAACAAAATACAGTGAGCTTACAAATGAGAATCATTCTCGGCCTTGTTATATCTTATTTTTTCATAATTGTCAAGCATTATTTTTTAGGTTTAACAATTTGTGAATAATTCCGCAAAATAAAACCGTTTACAATGCGATTTTTGCGGTGCGGCGCTGCATTCCGGGGCACTCTCGCCGAACAACCTCCCGGCCGCCGCTATCCCCAGCAATCCCCGTGCGCACCATAAATTACATCTTGCATTTAACCGGCCGCTGTGTTATCATCAATTTAATTAAATACATTCTTCATGCGGCGCGTTTTGCCGCAAACGGAATAGGGTGAGATTCCCTGCGAGCGGGTCACTGTAATGCGGTGCGGCAAATATGCCGCCGCCGATAAGTCAGATACGTTGAATTATCCTGCGCTCCCCCGAAACGGAGCCGCCAGCTTAGGTATTTCAGGCACGCTTATGTATATAGAGCGTGCTTTTTTGCGTTCGCGCTTAAACCGCGCTTCGTGAGACAGCGCAGAAAACGGGCATAAAAAAACGCACAAAGGAGGAACAGCATTGGCGGAAAAAGACGGCGGGAGCTCCGCTTTTGAGCTTGCCGTATCTGAGCAGGAGAAAAAAATAATACTTCTTCTGCGGGAAATAAAATTCGGCGAGGTCAAAATCGTTATGCAGAACGGAGTACCTGTTCGAATAGACGAAATCAGAAAATCAATAAAGCTTTAATTTAATAGGAGACTGCAAAATAATTTCAGTCCCCCGCTGGTCGGACGAACCGAAGGCAAAACAACACACTGCTTTACCGTAATCACGGTAAAACAGGCACTTTGTTGCTTGCCTGCGGTTTTTTTATTTGCGGGCACAGCAAATTTAAGGAGTAAACGAATGAAAAAAACAATTCGCAAGATAATCGGCGCGGTTCTTTCGGCAGCGATGACTATCGCGCCGCTTGTTCCCGCGCGGGCAAGCGCCTCGGCAGACATAAGCGCCCCGCTATCCAAAACGCTTGCATATCTCGCGCAAACCGTCACCGCGCCGCAGTTTGGCACGGGCGCCGGCGAGTGGACTGTGCTTGCTCTTTCGCGCTCGGCATACAGCGTACCACAGGGCTATTTCAGCGGGTATTACAGCAGGGTTGAGCGGCTTGTGCGGGAGAATTCAGGCGTTTTGCCGGGTTCGTCCGCTAAAAAAACGGAGTATTCCCGCCTGATAATCGCGCTCTCCGCAATAGGCAGGAACGCGCGTGATGTCGGCGGGTATGACCTTACCGCGTGGCTGTCGTCCATGCCAAAGGTGACGCAGCAAGGCATTAACGGCGCTGTTTTTGCGTTGATTGCGCTCGACGCGGCGGGAGGCGAGGCGCCCGACGTCGCAAAAACCTCCGCTGTAACGGGGTATGACGCGGGCGCGGGAAGCGCAAATCAGGTCACGCGCCAAAAGCTGATTGACTACATCCTTGACCGCGAGCTCGGCAAGGGCACTCCGTCGGCAGGCGGCTTCGCCCTATCCGGCGCTATTGCCGACCCCGACCTTACCGCAATGGCGTGCCAGGCGCTGGCGCCGTATCGCGGCGGCAGCTCAAACGTTTCGGCTGCGATTAACCGCGCGGTGTCAGTATTGTCGTCAAGCCAGCTGCCGAACGGCGGCTTTGCCTCCTGGGAGTCCGAAAACTCCGAAAGCGTCTCGCAGGCAATAATGGCGCTGACGGCCCTGGGCATAGACCCCGCGTCTGACCCGCGCTTTGTAAAGTCCGGCGGAAGCGCCCTTGACGCTCTGCTGCGTTTTGCGGACGCAAGCGGCGGCTTTGCGCACATTGCGGGCGGCGGCGTTAACGGCATGGCGACGGATCAGGCCGCGCTTGCGCTCACGGCCTACAGCCGCTTTTCGCAGGGCAAAGCTTCGCTTTACGATATGTCGGACGCTGCACCCGCGCCTGAGCCGTGGGTGAGTCCGTTTACCGACGTTTCGGAGAACGACTGGTTCTATACTTTCGTCGAATACGCGTATAAGAACAAGCTGATGAGCGGCGTGGGCGGCGGACGCTTCGACCCGAACGGCCGGCTCACCCGCGCAATGGTTGTGACGATCCTAGCAAACTCAGCCGGAGCGGACATTGCCGGCGGCGAAGCATGGTGGAGCCGCGCACGCGAGTGGGGCATGAAAAACGGCGTTACAGACGGCACCAACATGGAAGCGCCGATAACGCGCGAGCAGCTTGTGACAATGCTGATGAACTACGCAAGGTTCTCTGAAATCGACATATCGGCGCGGGCTGACCTTGCAAAATACACCGACAGCGGCACAGTATCCTTCTGGGCTGTTGAGCCGGTGCAGTGGGCGGTCGCCGTCGGGCTCATAACAGGCAAATCCGCAACTGAAATTGCTCCGACGGACGGCGCAACGCGTGCCGAGGCCGCGACGATTCTCATGAAGTATCTCGAAAACATAGAAAAGCAAACAACAAAATAACAGCAATAAAAAAACACAACAAAAGGAAGTAAACAATGAAAATTTTCAGAAAAAAAGCGCTCGCGCTTTTGCTCTCGGTTCTGATGTGCCTGTCACTGATACCGGGCGCGGCGGCGGCGGCCGGCACAATCAAGGTCATCGTTGACTTTGAGGGCTACAATCTCGGCCAGGGCTTTTACGTTGAGCCAAAGCAGCTTGAGCTGCCGGCCGGGTCAACAGCGGAGGACGCGACGGTCGCCCTGCTCAGTCAGGAGGGCATTACCTACAGCGCGGGCACCCCGTTTTACCTCAGCCGCTTAGACGGCGTTGATTCAGGCTCTGCGGACGCTCCGGACTACATAACGGAGCTTATCGGCGCAGGCTCCGGCAACGGCTCGCTCGGCGAGTTCGATTACACCGGCACCTCCGGCTGGATGATAACAGTCAACCACTCGCTTCTCAGCACCGGGGCGGACGCGCGCGTTTTGTCTGACGGCGACGTTGTCCGCTGGCAGTTTACCGTGCAGGGTCACGGCGCGGATTTGGGGCTGTCGTCCGGCTTCACCGGCGGGCCGCTCTACACGCATGAGGACAAAACAGACCTGCTTCGCGCACTGTTTACGCCGGACGCTTCAGACAGCGCAAAATCCGCCGCGCTTGACACGATAATCAACCCGACGGCGACGGCTGGCGAGATTGCGGCGGCGCGTTTGGGACTAAAAGCTTCGGCGGGGATTGTAATTGAAACGACGGCCGGCGGACAGTTTCTGTCACTGCTTCAGGAAAGGCTTGTATCTGACTTCGGCCAGACGGCCGGCGGCTACGACTACAGCGTCGTTAAAAAACTAAAGCTTTCAGGCTCTGTCACGGCGGCGGACTATACGGCAATTCGCAACACAAGCTATGCCGCAAATTACATTGAGGAGCTTGACCTTTCGGGCGCGTCTGCATCCGGCGCACTGAACGGAATGACGGCGCTTAGGAGTGTAATTCTGCCGAATCTCGCGTCTGTCAACACATTAAATTACTTTAACGGCGACACGGCG
>JAISTA010000208.1 GCA_031272845.1 Oscillospiraceae bacterium | reverse complement strand
AGGGGATTGTGTTCACCGACATAGTAGAGCGTTTTTTGACGCGTGAAGAAGTGTTCGGCGGCGAGGAAGACGAAGACGATATTGCCTCAGAGGAGTGAGCTATTTGAAAATTGCTTTTTTCGGAACGGCGGATTTTGCCGTGCCGGGTCTCACGGCACTGGTTGAGGCGGGGCACGATATAACAGCCGTTATAACGCAGCCGGACAGAAAGGGCGGGCGGGGAATGAGAATGCGGCAGTCTCCTGTTAAGGAGTGCGCGGCAAAGCTTTTGCCCGGTCTTGCGCCGTTTCAGCCGGACAGTCTGAAAAGCGCGGAGGCGGAGAAGTATTTCAGCAGGCCGAACTTTGCGCCTGACCTGATGGTCGTTATCGCATACGGCAAGCTGCTGCCGAAAAAGATTTTTTCCAAGCCGAGGTTTACCGCAATCAACATACACGGCTCGCTTTTGCCGGAATACCGGGGTGCGGCTCCCGTACAGCGCGCGGTTATGGACGGCAAGCGTGTTACGGGCGTTACAAGTATGTTTCTTGAAGAAAAGCTGGACGCGGGGGACATAATAATGTCCAGAAACTGCGTTATCGGCGTTGACGAAACTGCGGGCGAGCTGTACTCGCGCCTGGCGGATGTCGGTGCGCTGCTGCTACTGGACACGGTAGACGCGATTGAGGAGGACTTTTCCGGGGTGCAAAGAATCCGGCAGGATGAGCGGAGCGCAAGCTACGCGCCTCCGATTCAAAAGCAGGAGCGGATAATCGACTTTTCAAAGTCCGCCGCCGAGGTTGCGGCAAAAATAAAGGGACTTTCTCCCGACTACGGGGCTTCCTTCACAATCGCGGGGTTTGACTTAAAGGCATACCGCGCGCGCGCCGTTGACGCGGATTTTGCCGCGCCTGTCGGAACGCCTGCGGCAGATCCCGAAAGCGGGATTTACGTCAAGTGCGGAAGCGGTGTTGTGAATATTACAGAGGTTCAGGAGCCGGGAAAAAAGCGCGTGTCCGCAGTGGAGTTTCTGCGCGGACACAGGCTGATATAATGGCGCAGGCGTTAACCGGAGGCAAGAAGGAGAGTTCCGCCCGAGAAGCGGCGCTGCGTGCGCTGAAGACTGTGCGCGGGGGCGGTGATTACCGCGCGGTGTTTGCCGAGGTGCCGGATGCGCGTGAGCGCGCGTTTGCGCGGACGCTCGCAGAGGGCGTTATCCGCAATATGCGGTATATCGACTATGTGATTTCCCTTTCGGCAAGGGGCGGGCGTTCCCCGCTCGTTGCGGATATTTTGCGAATCGGCGTGTTTCAGCTTCAAGCGATGGATTCTGTACCGGACTATGCCGCGATAAACGAAAGCGTTGCGTTTGCGGCAAAAAAAGCGCCGATGGCTAAGGGACTTGTAAACGCCGTTTTGCGCAAGGTATCTCAGGATAAATTCCCGGCTGTCGCGGCGGAAAATGAGACGGCGCGGCTTGCGATACAGTACAGTCACCCGGACTATTTGGTTCGGCAATGGATACAATATTTCGGTACGGAGCAGACGGAGCGCATTCTCGCGGCGGACAACCGCGAGGCCGAGCTTAGCTGCTATGTTAACACGGTGCGATACGGCTTTGACGAGACGTTGCGGCAGGTAAAGACGGACTGTGCGGCGGGCGGCGAGGTGCGGGAATATCCGGACGAGGGGCGGTTTACGCTCTCGGGCGTCGGAGCGCTGGAAAAGCTGGAGAGCTTTCGGCAAGGAATGTTCTACGTGCAGGATAAATCCGCGCACGAGGCGGCGCTTGCCGGCGCTGCGCGGCTTTCGGGGAAAGAGGCGCCGAAAATACTCGACCTGTGCGCAAGTCCGGGCGGAAAGTCGTTTGCTGCAGCGGCGGCGCTCGGCGGCAATGCAGAGATTACGGCGTTTGACCTGCCGGGTAAGGTTGCGAGGCTCCGGGAGGGAATCAGCCGGCTTGGACTCAGCTGCGTTACAGCGGGAGAAAACGACGCGCGTGTGTACCGCGAGGAGCTTGCCGGGCAGTTCGACCTTGTTATTGCGGACGTTCCGTGCTCCGGCTTTGGCGTGATACGAAAAAAGCCGGATATTCGGTTTAAGACGGCGGAGGAGTTGTCCGGGCTGCCGGAGCTGCAGCGTGCGATTCTAAG
Organism: Oscillospiraceae bacterium; assembly: GCA_031272845.1. Classification (GTDB taxonomy): domain Bacteria; phylum Bacillota; class Clostridia; order Oscillospirales; family Oscillospiraceae; genus JAIRRO01. Next base: position 376 of record JAISTA010000208.1, on the reverse strand, counting down.
CAACGCGGGAAAATACGCGAGAGCGGGCGGAGCGGTTGTTTACTCAACATGTACGCTGTGGCGTGAGGAAAACGAAGACATTGCCGCTGCGTTTTTGGCGGAGAACCCGGCATTCCGGATGATACAGGAGAAAACCGTGCCGACAGGCGCGGACAGAGACGGATTTTATTACGCACATTTTCTACGGGAAGAAGCTTGACGGAAACAACACCAAGAACTGAAATAATGAGCCTTACGCTTGAAGCCTTAACCGAACGGCTTATTGCTCTCGGCGAGAAAAAATACCGCGCCGAGCAGGTTTTTTTGTGGCTGCGCGAGGGGATTTCCTCCTTTGACGCGATGACAAATATATCTGAGGCTCTGCGCGAAAAGCTGG
>JAISTA010000203.1 GCA_031272845.1 Oscillospiraceae bacterium | reverse complement strand
GCAGGAAAAAGCTGGCTGAGCTGAAGCTTGACGAGCTTTCAAGCCTCGAATATAACGGGAGCACGTATTATTACGCTGACGAAAACAGCGATATGGGAGAGCTCCCGGAGCTGACGCTGCTGTCCGGCTTTGACCCGCTTATCGTGTCCTACACGGAGCGCGGCGCGGTTTTGCCGCCGGAGTACAAAAGCGCGGTCATACTGAAATCGGGTATCTGCAACCCGACGCTTGCCGTGAACGGCAAGGTCGCGGGACTTTGGAACATCAAAAAAGGCGAGCCGCTTGTGACGTTTTTCGAAAAACAGCCGAAAAGGCTGCAAAACGCCGCGTTCGATTTGGTTGACGACATTCGGCTGAGAACCTCCGGGCTCCTGTAGCGCGGCAGGTGTGCCGCAAAATTAACACAAGGACAAAACAATATGCTCACATTTATCTGCTACCCCAAGTGCACAACCTGCAAGGGCGCGCAAAAATGGCTTGATTCTCGCAAGGCGGAGTACGAAACGCGCGATATCAAGACGGACAACCCGACCTATGAGGAGGTTGCGCAGTGGTACAGGCGCAGCGGCCTGCCGCTGAAAAAATTCTTCAACACAAGCGGTCTGCTGTATAAATCTCTCGCGCTGAAGGATAAGCTGCCGGGAATGAGCGAGGAGGAGCAGCTGCGGCTGCTCGCGACAGACGGAATGCTCGTCAAGCGCCCGCTGCTAATCGGCGGGGAGCTTGTACTTGTCGGATTCGACGAAACAAAATGGAGTGATGCGCTATGACGCTGTACGAAACGATTTTTACACGCCGGAGCGTCCGGCAGTACGACAATACGCCGCTTGACGCAGCCGAGCTCGCCGAGCTTCAGCGCGTTCTCGGCGGCGCAAGGCAGCTGCCGGGGCAGTCCGCAGCCTTTGAGATAGTCGGCGCGGACAAGCTAAAGGGCGTCGCCGCGCCGCACGCGATTTTGGCGTATTCGCAGGATACTGACGCCGCGCTGGCGAACGTAGGCTACACGCTTCAGGGTGTTGACCTGTGGCTGCAGGGCAGCGGGTACGGCAGCCTGTGGATGGGCATGGGCAAGCCGCGTGAACCGAAGCCGGACTACAAAATACTGCTGGCGTTTGGGAAAACAAGCGCCGCAAGCCGCGCCGGCGGCGGCGAGTTTAAGCGCAAGCCCGTTTCAGAGATAAGCAATGAGGATAACGCGGTTGCCCGCGCCGCGCGTCTCGCTCCGTCCGCCGTTAATTTTCAGCCGTGGAGGCTGAGCTTTGCGCCCGGCAGCGTCGTCGTGCAGTACAGCGGCAAGGGTATCGGAAAGCTTTTTGCCGGCAAGCTGCAGAAAACCGACATTGGAATCATTCTGAAGCACCTTGAGCTTGCGCTTGAGCACGAGGGCAAAAAAATCACCGCGATCGCGCCGAGAGGCGGCGGTAAGACATTTGAAATTGAGGTTAAGTTCGAGCAATGACAATCCGCAAAACGGAGCCGGCAGACCTTGCGGCGGTGCTCAAGATTTACGCCGAGGCGCGGGAATTTATGCGCGAAAGCGGAAACCCGGAGCAGTGGGGCGACGTGCACCCGCCTGATAAAATGATCGAAGACGATATTGCCGCCAGGCTCGGCTATGTCTGCGAGGATAGCGGCGAAATCGCGGCCGCGTTTTATTTTAATATCGAGCGCGACACGACCTATGAGTACATACAGGGCGCGTGGCTGAACGAGGCGCCGTACGGCGTGGTTCACAGAATCGCCGTTCGGCGCGGCACAAAGGGCGCCGGCACGCTGTGCCTTAATTGGGCGTTTGAGCAGTGCGGCAATTTGAAAATCGACACGCACGAGGACAATATACCGATGAAAAACCTGCTCGGCAAGCTCGGGTTTATCTATTGCGGCAAAATCTGGGTGCTGGACGGCACGGAGGAGCGCATAGCGTTTCAAAAAGCCGCGCCGGCTTTGGGCAGCGACGCGAAACAGACAGACGCGGATACCGCGGCAGAGCTATGAAGTCAAGCACATTACCAATTACGCGGGATTACATTGCGGTCGTCTGGCCGACCGGGTACGATTACCGCGCCGAAATATACGCGCAGTACGCCGCGCACAGCGAAACGTCAGGCCTGTCTGAAATAGTTACAAAAACCTTCGGCAGTCCGGCCGATTTTATGAGCTTCATATATGACGTTTATAAAAACGACGATTTGTCAAGAGAAATTCTGGCACACAAAACTAAAATAATGGTTCGGCTACCGCAGCTGCGCTGTGCGGTATTCTCGTTTTCGTGCAGCAGCAGTGTATCTGAAAATCTGGTTGACCCTGCTGTTTTGGCCGTTAAAACGAGCACGCGCGAGCTTGTCGCAGCGAAAATGGACGACTATTACTACGATATTTTGTTCCACGCAACAGATACAAAGGCCGAGCTTGATTCATTGTCTGCGGTTCTTGCGCGGCATGGAATAACACTGTAGCGAAAACGGAGCGAGCTATGCAAGTATATCCGATAAGCGCCAACCCCCAGGAGTATCTGCGCCGCGACGAGCGTGTAGACTTCGATGACCCCGCTGTCAGGCGAACGGCGGAGCGGCTTGCCTCCGGCAGCGCGTCAACGCTTGAGTACATCCGGGCGGCGTTTGTGCTTGTGCGCGATGAGATTGCCCATTCCGCCGACATTTCGAGCCGTATCGTCACAAAAACTGCCTCGGAGGTTCTTGCAAAGCGAGAGGGGATTTGCTACGCGAAGTCTATGCTGCTCGCGGCGCTCCTGCGCGCCGCCGGAATTCCCGCCGGGTTTTGCTACCAGCGCCTGACGCTTCTTGACACGCCCGACAGCGGCTACTGCATACACGCCCTGAACGCCGTGTATATCGAAGAGCTTTCGGCGTGGACAAGGCTCGACGCGCGCGGCAACACAAACGGCAAAAACGCGCAATTTTATCCCGAAAACCCGCTGTTAGAGCAGCTTGCGTTTCCGATACGCGCCGAATACGGCGAATGCGAGTACGCGGGAATTTATGCCGCGCACCCCGCTTGCGTTATAAAACCGCTGGACGAGTGCACAGACTGTGCGTACATGCTGCGGCATTGCCTGCCGGAGAGGCTGGAGTAGGCGGCGTGCTGCGGAGAGATTAAGCTTCTAGCGGGTGTTTATGCAGACGCTATTGTCTGCACGCTGACAGGTTTTTTGGAAAGGGGGAGGTTGCTTTGGGTTTTCGGCGTTGCTGGGGTTCTTTTCGACGCAAAACTGGAGGCGGGAACGAAAAGTTCTCTGTGCGGCGCAGGTTACGGTGTTTGGAATTGGGGCTCAGCTTAGTCGCGGTTCACAGCTAGAACGCCTACGCGGCGGGCGGTTACTTTTTCCGCTTCGCCGGAAAAAGTAACCAAAAAGGGGCGACTTCTTTTCTCTTGAGAAAAGAAGCAAAATCGCTTTATGCCGGG
>JAISTA010000176.1 GCA_031272845.1 Oscillospiraceae bacterium | reverse complement strand
GCGGCAAACAACAACCTTCTGCTTTGCGTCCAGACACGCGATAAACACCATTTCGTTTGTTTCGGAAAAGAAATACGGCAGAAAGAACCTTCCCGCATCGTCTGATGAGGAGATAACCGCGTTTTCCTGAGCCCGTGAAATCAGATATCTGCGGCCGAGCTGCGGAACAAGCTTGAGCAAAATCGCGGATTCCTCGCCCACGCCCTCCACTGCCTTGAGCGCCTCAAGGCTCGCGTCAAACACGCCGGAAACCGTGCCGAACTCACGCAGAAGCGTGTGCGCAATCGGGTTTGTGTCCTTGCGGCGATTTGTGTAATATAAAAGAAGCTCCAGCGTTCCGATATCGTTGATTGAATCAAGACCGTGCTCTAAAAGCTGGCGCTTCAGCCGCTGTCTGTGTCCCGAGTGCAGATTGTCCGCACCCGTCTCCCGCTTCGGTTTGAAATTTTCGTCGGAAGTTTCTTTCACAAAAATACTTTATTCCGCACCGCCGTAGCGCGACAGATATTCTGATATTCTGATATAATTCTCGTCGTCTGAGCTAAAGGTTTCCAGCAGATCCCGCGCTGAAACAATCGAGTATACATTGATATTATATTCCTCCGCAAGCTCGCGCAGTGCGGATTTTTCGCCTGTACCGCGCTCGCACCTGTCCACCGAGACAAATAAAGAGCTAACGCCCGCTCCTGTGTCTGACAGCAGCGCGACAGTTTCGCGAACGGCTGTTCCTGCGGTAATGACATCCTCGATAACCGCGATTTTGTCGCCCGCTTTCGGGACATACCCGACAAAAATGCCGCCCTCTCCGTGATCCTTGGCTTCCTTTCTGTTAAAAAAGTACGGCGTATCAATGCCGTGCTTTTCCCAAAGCTTTGCCGAAACGGCGGCGGCAAGCGGTATGCCCTTATACGCGGGGCCAAACAGCGCGTCGTATGCTTCGCCCGACGCGGCAATTGTATCCGCGTAATAGTCCGCGAGAACGGACAGCTGTTTTCCGGTTTTGTAATTGCCGGTGTTAATGAAGTACGGTGAAACCCGGCCGCTTTTGGTCGTAAACTGACCGAAGCGCAGCACGTCGCAGGCCTTCATAAAGGAGATAAAGCTTTGTTTTTGGTTTGTCGTCATATTGTATATGTACTCCGCAGGTTTGTGTTACGGCGCCGCGTCGACTTAGCAGACAGCTCAGCAGTAATAGTCAAAGCATGACCTTACTTCCCTCACATCGCCGATGTAATGGCTGATTTTCTTGTGCTCCGGGTGTATCTGATACGCGGCAAGGGCAGCCTCGCTTTCAAACGTGCTGTCAAGCAAAAAATCAGTATTACTCGTTGACAGCGGGTCAATTATGACGTTAATTGAGACAACGCCGTCAATAATACCCGTCAGCCGCACCAGGCCGAGCTTGATATTTTGCAGGTGTTCGGCTTTTTCCTGCTCCGTAAAGCCGTCCTTGAAGCTGAAAAGAACTATGTGTCTGACCATTGACGGCCTCCGACAGTTAAAAATCGCACTCGAGAATTACCGTAATATATGCCGTAGCATTATAGTCCGAATTCTCCGGCTTGCGGAGAATATTCCCCGGTTACTTCAATAATATTGCCGTCCGGGTCGGTCAAATTAAAGAAATAATACGGGCTGACATTGTACACATATTTGATTTTGCTCAAATTTTCTGTTATATCTATAGCCCTAATTCGTTCGTACTCTCTGCGCAAATCCTCAACCCAAAAGTTCAGCACAAGCTTATGCGTGTTCGGCGACAGCGCCATCGCGCGCAGGTCGTCGAATAAATCGGTATACTCGCCTTTATGCACTACTTTATCGGGGAAATCGGTGTCAAAATGACCGTTCATCAAGGCAATATTGTGCCCTTCAAAAACAAATTGCGCGAACCGGTTCATATTGCGGCGGGTTACCGGCAGCTCAAGCAAGCTTTCATAAAAGGAAACGGCTTTCTCAAAATCATTGACAATCAGGTAAATCGAACCTAAATGCACACTAATACCTCCCGCGCTAAATACAATTATGCGGCGCTGTCCCATCCTGACGCGCCGAAAAACGGCGCAATGGTTATCCGTTTACGTATTATAAGGTCGGCTTGCGCTTATTATAACACAACAGGCGGCGTTTTGCAACACCGCCTGAAGGCTATGACTGTCTTTGGTAAACTAAAATTGTCCTGTTTCCCCCGGCACAAATTCAAGCCTTGAGTCTGCCCTTGACACTTTCCCATAAAGCGGCACGCTGACGCAGTGCGCCTCCGGGATAAGCCGCGCGGCTCCTTGCCTGAATGACGGCCGAGGCCGGATTAGGCGATAAGCTCGACTGCCTTGACTGCCGCGGCGCCCGCGTCCGGCGTGTAAGCATCTGCGCCGATGGAATCCGCGAACTCCTGTGTTACAGGCGCTCCGCCGACCATAATTTTGACCTGCGACTTGACTCCCGCATCGATGAGGACTTTGACCGTGTTGGCAAGGCTGTCCATCGTTGTGGTGAGAAGCGCGGATGCGCCGACAAGCTTAGCGTCCGGATTGGCCTTGACGGCTTCAACAAACTTATCGGCAGGCACATCAACACCAAGGTCGATGACCTCAAAGCCGGCGGACTCGATCATAAGCGCGACGAGGTTCTTGCCGATGTCATGCAGGTCTCCCGCGACTGTGCCGATGATGTACTTGCCGTTCTTGCCGACAGAGTCGCCCGCGAGGTACGGCTTTAGGACTTCGACACCCTTTTTCATGGTCTTTGCCGCAACGAGCATTTCAGGAACGAAAATTTCGTTTGCCTGGAACTTGCCGCCGACAACGCCCATTGCCGCGATCATGCCGTCGTTGAGGATTGCAGAGGGGTCTTCGCCCGCGTCAACCGCTTCTTTAACTGCGGCTTCGATGAGCTTTACCTTGCCGTTCTCTACTAAGGTTGCTATTTCTTGAATCTTTGACATTTTATTGTCCTCCTGCGTGCTTTTTTAAGCACATATTTAACTATATATTTATCTTTTGTAAGTGAGTTAAGGCGGCTCTCGGGCTACTTTTTCTGGCCGAAAACACCGTCACGGTACGCCGAGGTGTACTCTGAGCAGAAATCGTCCAAGCCGATCATTGCCTCCGCCGCGTAAATCACGCCGCGCAGATCCTGCGAAAGCGGATCCATAACAGCGGAATCCATGCCGGCGTTGATCGCGAGAACGGCAAATGCCTGGTTTACGATTTTGCGCACCGGCAGGTTGAACGAAATGTTGGAAATCGCGCCGGAAATATGTACGTTCGGATGTGTGGACTTGATGTGGCGCATAACCTCGAGAACCATCGAGATTCCCTCGCCGTCGTCCGTTGTGCAGAGCATTTCTATCAGCGGGTCGATATGAATGCGCTCGTCCGCAATTCCGTACTCGGCGGCTTTTTTCATAACCGCGTCGAAAACCTCAATACGCTTTGCGGCGGACTTCGGGATACCCGTGTCGTCGCACAGCAGAGCCATAACGTCCCACTTCGTGTTCGCGATTACCGGGAACGCAACGTCAATCTTGTTGCCCTCGCCGGAAACGGAATTGAACAAACCGGGCTTGTTGCAGAACTTCAGCGCGTCAACGCAAACCTGAACATCCGGTGAGTCGACTGAAATCGGCGTGTCCGTTACGGACTGCACGAGGTCGATCATCCACTTGAGCGTCTCAAGCTCGCCGTCCTTTACGGAGGCGCAAACGTCAATATACGTAGCGCCGGAATCCGCCTGCTTCTTGGCGATATCCTTGATATATTCCTCATCGCGCGCGGCAATCGCCTTCGCGCAGGACGGAATCGAACCGTTAAGTTTCTCAGCTATAATTATCATAGCACATCATCTCCTTAATTGCAAGTGTTTTTTGTAAATTTTTTTGATATGCCAAAATATGGCACAAACAAACCGTTATCTGACAGAGCGCTTTGCGGCCTCAACAACGTGCGATACAAGCACGCCGGTCGTCACGCTGCCGACTCCGCCCGGAACAGGCGTTGCGGCCTTTGCTATCGCCTCTGCGTCCTCAAACGTGACGTCTCCGCACATTTTGCCCTCCGGCGTGAAGTTGATGCCGACGTCAATAATGATCTGCCCCTCAGACATATGCTTTGCGGAGACAAGTCCCGCCTTTCCTGCGGCGGAAATAAGGATCTCCGCAGACTTTGCCTTTGCCGGAACGTCCTTTGTGAAAATGTGACAATTCGTGACCGTCGCAAAGCGCGCGGACAGCAAATTTGTCAGCGGCAGACCGACGACAAGGCTGTTTCCGATAACCGTAACGTCCTTGCCCTTAACGTCCACCTCGTAAAAGTCGAGAATTTCCATAACCGCCTGCGCCGTGCAGGGCGAAAAGCCGGGTCCGACGCCGCCGGCCATTGCGGTGCCGAGCGAGCCGGGCGTGATACCGTCAACATCCTTTTCCGGCAGAAGCGTCTCGCGCAGCGCCGTGTCGTCCAGCTGCTCCGGCAGCGGACGGAACACAAGAATCCCGTGAACGGACTTATCTGCGTTCAGCGCCTTTATCTCGGCAATAAACGCGTCCTGCGTGATGTCGGCGGGCAGCAGGACGTGCTTAATCGCAACGCCCACTGTTTCTGAGCGCTTGATCGCGCCCTTTTCGTAAGAAATGTCGCTCGCCTTTTCACCTACGCGCACAATCGCAAGAGTCGGCGCAACGCCCTTTGCGGCAAGCGCCGCAATATCCTCTTTCATCTTCTCGTTCAGCTTGTCGGCGACGGGTTGCCCCTTCCAAATTTCAGCCATTTTTAATACCTCACAATTTGCCGGAGCAATCGTCCGGCTATAGTCGTTCAGGCGTACTGTTCGTGCGCCTGAACATAAGCAGTTACTTTTTCAGCTCTTGCA
>JAISTA010000110.1 GCA_031272845.1 Oscillospiraceae bacterium | reverse complement strand
CCGAATTTATAGAAAGCTCCATGCAGGTCGGCGGAATGCTTGAATTCGCGCGCGGCGAGCTGGCGGACAAGTTCGGCTGCGCGCCGAGCCAGATAAACTACGTCATCTCAACCCGCTTTACGCCGGAGCACGGCTACCTGGTGGAGTCGCGGCGCGGCGGCGGCGGGTACATCCGAATCCGGCGTGTTTATGCGGACGCGGAGGCACTTGTTATCGACACACTCGCCTTAATCGGAGCAGAAACGTCGCAGACCGTGGCAAAAGCCGTCATAACAAACCTTTTGCAGAGCGACGTTATCGGAAAAAAAGAAGCTCGGGCTATGCTCGGCGCGGTTTCGCGCTCGGCGCTTGAGGATTGCCCGGAGGCCTTTCGCGACAGGGTACGCGCCGCCGTTTTGCGGCAGATGATTATCAACGTAATTTAAGGGGGAATATCACTATGAAATGCGAAAAATGCGGAATGAATGAAGCGAATTTTCACTTTAAGCAGAATTTTAACGGTCAGTTTTCAGAGCTGCACCTTTGCGACCGATGCGCGCAGGAGGCCGGACTGTTAAAGGACATAACGCAGGGCTTCGGCGGCTTTTCGCCGTCCCTGACAGGCGGACTTATCGGATTTTTCGACGAGCCGCAGGGCTTTTTGTTCGGCGACCCGCGCGTAGACCAGTTCCTGCAGAATATGCGCCTGAAGCCGCGCCTGCGCCCGCAGGCTCCGGAGTCACACGAGCCGCGCCTCGGGTTCAGACCTGAAAACGCGCTGCAAAGCGGCCGCGAGGTACAGCCGGACGCCGCGTTTACCTCACGGCGTGAGCTGAACATGCTGCGCGAGCAGATGAAGCAGGCGGCAGAAAACGAGGACTTTGAAAAAGCGGCCTCGCTTCGGGACAAAATAAAGAAGCTGGAAAGCGAAAGCAAGTAGCGGACATACGCGGACGCAAGCTTATTAACTCGGCAGGGCAAGCAGCCGCGCCGATTCTCAAAGCGGATACAAGGCCGAAAATGCTTTGCAATCACGCAAAAAACGGAGGAAACAACTATGGCGGAATTAAGATTTACCGACAACGCAAAAAATGTAATCGCGCTTGCCGAAAAAATAGCGCTCTCACGCGGGCAGGGCTACACCGGCTCGGAGCATTTGCTGCTTGCAATCGCGGTTGAGGGAACGGGCGTATCAGCAAAAATACTGCGTCAGAACGGCCTGGACGATAAGCTGATTGAAGACATTATCATGCGTCAGTCCAAAAAAGGCGACTACACTGGGCCGATTCTCGGGGCGACTCCGCGCGCGAAGCGCGTAATAGAGCACGCGGCAAACGAGGCAAACCAGCTCGGGCACCGCTACATCGGCACGGAGCACATCCTGCTCGGTATCCTGCGCGAGGTGGACTGCTCTGCGGCGCAGGTCATCAGAATGTCCGGCGCAGGAATCGAGACAATATACTCGGAGCTTATGGGAGTGTTCTCCGAGATACCGCGCGACTTTTCACTGGCCGGCGGCGGCTACCGCGAGGAGGGCGAGTCCGAAACGCCGACGCTCGATCAGGTCTCGCGCGACTTAACGGACGCGGCGGCGGAGGGAAAGCTTGACCCCGTTATCGGCCGTGAGGACGAGATCCAGCGCGCGATTCAGATTCTCTCGCGCAGAACAAAAAACAATCCCGTGTTAATCGGCGAGCCCGGCGTCGGCAAGACTGCCGTGGTGGAGGGCTTAGCGCAGAGGATTCAGGCGGGAAGCGTGCCGGATCACCTTGCGGATATGCGCGTCGTGTCGCTGGACATTACGGGTCTTGTCGCAGGTACAAAATACCGCGGCGAGTTTGAGGAGCGCCTGAAAGCCGCTCTCGACGAGGTCGCGGACGCCGGCAACATCATCCTGTTTATCGACGAGCTGCACACGATCATAGGCGCGGGCTCGTCAGAGGGCTCGACAGACGTAGCGAACACGATAAAGCCGATACTCGGACGCGGCGAGATTCAGATAATCGGCGCGACGACGCTGAACGAATACAAGAAGCACATCGAAAAGGACGCGGCGTTAGAGCGCCGGTTCCAGCCGATCAGTCTCGAGGAGCCCTCCGAGGAGGACAGCATTCTTATCCTGAAGGGACTGCGCGAGCGGTATGAGGCGCACCACAAGCTTGTCATATCGGACGAGGCGATCGAGGCCGCAGTAAAAATGTCCGCGCGGTATATATCAGACAGGTTCCTCCCGGATAAGGCGATCGACCTTATAGACGAGGCGGCCTCCCGCGTGCGTCTTGAGGCGCTGCGCCTGCCGCCGGAGCTGCGCGAGCTGGAGCACGAACGCGAGCAGCTCTCTGCCGAAAAAAACACCGCAATCGCGGAACAGGACTTTGAAAAGGCGGCTTTGCTGCGCGACAAGGAAAAGGCCGTAAGCCGCGATTTAGATGAAAAGCTCTCCGCGTGGAAAACGCGGGGCGAGGAGAACAAGAAAACCGTTAACGCAGAGGATGTGGCGCTTGTCGTCTCCGGCTGGACGGGCGTGCCCGTCACGTCCATCACGGAGGACGAGTCGGACAGGCTGCTGCGCCTTGAGACAACGCTGCACGAGCGCGTGATCGGGCAGGACGAGGCCGTAAAGGCCGTCTCAAAGGCCGTGCGGCGCGGACGCGTCGGGCTTAAGGATCCGAAGCGCCCGGTAGGCTCGTTCCTGTTTCTGGGGCCGACCGGCGTCGGCAAAACGGAGCTTTGCCGCACACTTGCGGAAAACCTTTTCGGCGACGAAAACGCGATAATCCGCGTTGATATGTCGGAGTACCTGGAAAAGCACTCGGTGTCAAAGCTCATCGGCTCGCCTCCTGGCTATGTCGGCTATGAGGAGGGCGGCCAGCTTACGGAAAAGGTGCGCCGCAAGCCGTATTCCGTCGTGCTGTTTGACGAGATTGAGAAAGCGCACGAGGACGTGTTCAGCATTATGCTCCAGATTATGGACGACGGCCGCCTGACAGACGCACAGGGGCGCACCGTCAGCTTCAAGAACACAATCGTTGTTATGACGTCGAACATCGGCGCGAGAAACATCACGGAAAACCGCACAAAGCTCGGCTTTAACACCGGAGTCTCGGACGATAACAAGGACATGAAGGCCCGCGTTATGGAGGATCTGAAAAAGGCGTTCAAGCCGGAATTCCTCAACCGAATTGACGATATCATTGTCTTTGACCAGCTAACGCGCGAGGATATCCGCAAAATCGCCTCCGGCCTGCTTAACACGGTCGCCGCCCGCGTTCAGGCAACGGGAATCACGCTCACGTTTGACGATTCCATACTGGACTTTCTCGCCGAAAAGGGCTTTGACCAAAAGTACGGCGCAAGGCCGCTCAAACGCGCGGTTCAGAGCTATATCGAGGACAAAGCAGTCGATGAGATACTCGAGGGCAAAATCGCGGCCGGAGACACAGTAACAGTCTCGGCAATTGACAGCGCGGTCGTGTTCACAAAAGCGTAAATCACAACATAACCCCCGGCGCATGCTTGCGCCGGGGGGGGGGGATTGTACACCCACAAGCAGAAGTTGATGCCGCTATAATTTTGCTACTATATAGCACCGAACAGCACACCAATTAATATAATCACTATGAAAAAAAGCGCTGCAAGTGCTCGTAAAAGGTACGTTATCAACAGCACTCCAATTGTCGGCGTAAGTATACCGACTAAAATATCAAGCGCCAAATACCCCATAGAATCAGAATAATCACTAAGCTCACCCTTGTAACCAAGGCGAAAATAGAAAATTAACATAGCCACAACACTTATTATCCCTACGAATAAATACAATGACGGGCTAACACCACCCAAAGAATCTATGGATATAGGCTTACCGCCAGTCACATTAAACAACCAAGCCATAGCTTTGTTGTTTAAGCGCACAAGAATAGTAGTGATTATTCCGCTTACTGCAACTATTACATATCTCATTGTAATTGTAACCTCATAAATTAATTATATTTTCCAGTCTTTCCCTGATGATTGGTAGTAAGACTGTTATTATTCGAGATAACACAAACACAAACAAACCGATTTCAACTATTTTTCCAATCAAACAATAAACAAAAAATTTCAGCGGGTTCATTTTTATAAACCCGGCTAAAATGCCTATTATGTCAAACGGAAGCGGCAGCACAGCGCCGACGATTATTGCCCACCCCT
>JAISTA010000073.1 GCA_031272845.1 Oscillospiraceae bacterium | reverse complement strand
GGCCGGTCAGGCCTGAGGACGCAAGCTTAATCATTTGTATACCTCGTATGTCAAACGCCGCGCGGCGTTTATTTCTTTCCTAGCAGGCTCAAAAACAGCCTTGACAAAACCTCGGTCAGCGTCGCTTTCGGGCAGTCCTGCGCCGCCGTTACGTTGGCCGTGCCGACCACGGCTCCGCTGTCGTTTCGGAGGGTGACCGTTCCCAGCACGTCTCCTGCCCGCAGCGGCGCTGTGATACCCGCGTTCAGCTTGAGCTCGGCTGTTACGTTTTTTGCCTCCGCCTTCGGCAGCAAAAATTTTGTCTGCCCGCCCAGGCGCACTGCAGCGTAGCCGGACTTGGACAGCGAAACCGCGACGGGCGGCAGAGCAATCGCGCTTTCCGCGTTAACCACGGTGTAGTTTGCAAAGGCGAAGTCGAGCAGCTTTGCCGCGTCAGCGAACCTGTCCTTATCGGACTTTGCGCCGAGGACCACCGCAATGTAGGTAACGCCGCCGCGCTTTGCGGAGGCCGAAACGCAGTAGCCCGCGGTTTCCGTGGGTCCCGTTTTCAGGCCGTTTGCGCCGTCGTATGTACGAATAAGCTTGTTTGTGTTCGCGAGCAGCGTTTCGCCGTTTCGCAGATAGTCCATCCAGATGCTTGTGTAGCCGAATACCTGCTTGTGCAGCAGCAGCTCGCGGGACATTATCGCAACGTCGCGCGCCGTTGAGCAATGGGCGACGTTGCCGTCCTTAAACGCGCCTGTGCTGTTTGTAAAGCGCGTGTTCGTCATGCCGAGTTCCTTTGCGCGGTCGTTCATCCGCAGAACAAACGCCTCCTCAGACCCCGCGACGTGACACGCAAGCGTATAGGTCGCGTCGTTTGCCGAGTTCACAACTGCTCCGCGCAGAAGCTCCTCAACCGTCATCTGCTCGTTTTCTTCAAGAAAAATGGTGCTTCCGCCGATTTTTTTCGCCTCCGGCGGCGCGGTTACAATGTCGGTTAGCGCAATATCTCCCGCCTCAAGCGCCTCAAATACCAGCAGCAGAGACATTACCTTTGTGATCGAGGCCGGCTCGCGCAGAACGTCCGCGTCTTTTTCATATATGACCTTGCCTGTTTCCGCCTCAAGGAGTATCGCGCCCTGCCCATTTATGACGATACCCGGCAGCTCCTTGAGTATACCGCCGCCGTTTTCCGCGTTTTCCTGCTGCGGCTCCGCAATATCAGTCTCGTCCGCGTCTCTCGGCATCGCAAACGCGGGCGTTGCCAGCAGAAGGAAGCAGAGTACAAATAACAGTATTTTTCTTATCTTCAAGGAGTCCTCCGAACGTCCGGCACGTAAGTGCAATACGGGTTTAGCGCGTATGTTTATGTTCCGGGCTGTCACAATTTTAGTGTATATAGGTACACACTAAGTGATATTCGGCTAAATGAAAAATTATGCGTGAGTTCGGGTGATTTATGTAAATATGCTAGGGGGTGTTGACACTACTCTGAAAAAGACGGTTTCAAGAAAAATTTTGAGTGATTTTCGGTGAGGAGGACGCAGGCGGGCTGACGCCCTTCAAGGACGACGAGCCGAAAAGCGCCAAAATTTGCTTGAAAACGGCTTTGAACGGGTAGTGTCAATACCCCCTAGTTAAAAATCGCAATGCCGAGACGCGTGACTACCGTTATGATGACTCCCGCGATAAAAACGCCCGCCGCAATCGAGGGAAGCGCTTTTTTTATCCGCATTCCGAGAACCGCCGCTATAAGCGCGCCTGTGTAAGCGCCCGTTCCCGGCAGAGGGATTGCGACGAACAGGATTAGTCCCAAAATCTCGCCTTTGCGCAGCGCGTCCTGCTTTTTCAGGGCTTTTCCCTCAAGCTTATCCGCGCATTTGCGCCAAAAGCTGCTCTTTTCTTTAAGCCAGGCAAGAATCCGCTTGCAGAAAATCAAAACAAACGGAATCGGTACTATGTTGCCGATGATTGCGCAGACGGCTGCGGCGTATATGTCAAGCCCAAGCCCCGTTGCGATCGGTATCGCACCGCGAAGCTCGATTACAGGCACCATAGATACCAAAAACGCAACCAGCATTTGCCCCAGTGTACTGCCTTTTAATGCTTCTATCAATTTTATCTCTCCCTCAGCTTTATAATTCTGTCGCGCAAAACCGCCGCGTATTCAAACTCAAGCATTTTTGAGGCCTCCGCCATTTCACGCTCAAGCTTTCTTATTTCCTGCTTTTTCTCGTTTTCCGTCAGCGGAACGGTCTTGTTTTTCTTTCCGTCAGTCCGCTCGGGCGACGAAATTTCAATAATATCGCGCACGCTTTTGCGAATAGACACCGGCGTAATTCCGTTTGCGCGGTTGAACTCATCCTGAATCGCGCGGCGGCGGTTTGTCTCGTCAATCGCGGCTTTCATCGAACGCGTTACCGTGTCGGCATACATGATGACCTTGCCGTGCTCGTGTCTCGCGGCGCGTCCTATCGTCTGAACAAGCGACGTTTCGGAGCGCAAAAAACCCTCCTTATCCGCGTCAAGTATCGCGACAAGGCTGACCTCCGGAATGTCCAGTCCCTCGCGCAAAAGGTTTATGCCGATCAGCGCGTCAAACTCATTTAGCCTCAGGGAGCGGATTATCTCCATACGCTCGGTCGTCGTAATGTCGGAGTGCATATAGCGGCAGCGAATGTGCGCGCCCGTAAGGTAAGCGGAGAGATCCTCCGCCATTTTTTTCGTCAGCGTCGTGACAAGCACCCGCTCGTCGCGCTCGGAGCGCTGCAAAATCTGCTCTATGAGGTCGTCTATCTGCCCCTTGACGGGCTTTATCTCAACCTCAGGGTCAAGAAGTCCCGTCGGGCGGATTATCTGCTCCGTTATCTGTGAGGAGCGCTCTTTTTCGTAGTCAGACGGCGTCGCCGAAACGTACACGACCTGCCCGATATGCTCGCGGAACTCGTCGAACTTCAGCGGGCGGTTGTCAAACGCCGACGGCAGGCGAAAGCCGTATTCAACAAGGTTTTCTTTTCTCGCGCGGTCTCCGTTGTACATCGCCCGCACCTGTGGCAGCGTCACGTGAGACTCGTCTATGAACATAACAAAGTCTTTCGGAAAGTAGTCCAAAAGCGTCATCGGCGGACTTCCCGGCTCGCGTCCTGAGATTACGCGGGAGTAGTTTTCAATCCCGGAGCAGTATCCAAGCTCGCGCATCATCTCAATGTCAAACATAGTGCGCTGCATAATGCGCTGCGCCTCGATTAGCTTGTTGTTTTTCGTGAAGAAATCGGCTCTGTCCTCAGCCTCGGCCAATATCTCGCCGATCGCGCGCTCCATTTTCTCGCTCGTTGTAACGTAGTGTGACGCGGGGTATATCGCAACGTGGTTCAGCACTCGCCGAACCTCACCGGTTACGATGTTTATCTCAGACAGGCGCTCTATCTCGTCGCCGAAAAACTCAATTCTGACCGCGTAGTCCGAGGCGTACACGGGGAACACCTCAACCGTGTCTCCGCGGACGCGGAACATATTGCGGTCAAACGCAATGTCGTTGCGCTCGTAGCGAATGTCGACCAGCTTTCGCGTCAGCTTGTCGCGCGCAAGCTCCATTCCCGGCCGCAAAGACACGACCATATTCGAGTAGTCTATCGGGTCGCCCAATCCGTATATACACGAAACTGACGACACGACAAGCACATCCCGCCGCTCAAACAGCGCGCTTGTCGCGGAGTGGCGCAGGCGCTCAATCTCGTCGTTTATCGCGCTGTCCTTTTCGATAAAGGTGTCTGTGTGCGGGATATAGCTTTCCGGCTGATAATAGTCGTAGTACGACACGAAAAACTCCACCGCGTTATCCGGGAAAAACTCCCGGAACTCCGCGCAGAGCTGCGCAGCAAGGGTTTTGTTGTGCGCAAGCACAAGCGTCGGGCGGTTTACCTCCTCGATGACCTTTGCCATCGTGTAGGTTTTGCCGGAGCCTGTAACGCCCAGCAGCGTCTGCTCGGGAAAACCCTCGCGCAGGCCGAAGGCAAGCTCCGCAATCGCCTGCGGCTGGTCTCCGGCGGGCTTATAGTCCGATACTACTTTGAAGTTTCCGTTTGTTTCGCGGTTAATCATAATCCTCGTCGTCATCGTCAGGCAGCGGCATATCAAAGGGCGGCTCGGAAAAACCGCTAGGCTCATCGTGGTTCCATACGGCAAGCCACTCATTTTTCGTCAGCAGAATCTTGCGCGGCTTCGACCCGTCCGGCGGGCCGACTAAGCCCATTTCCTCAAGCTGATCCATAATTCTGCCCGCACGCGCATAACCCAGGCGCAACCGCCGCTGGAGTATTGAGGTAGACGCGGTCTTGGTCTCAAAGAAAACCTCCGCCGCGCGGAAAAGCATTTCGTCAAAGTCCTCTGAAAACGGTCTGTCGTCCGCTTCGCCGGACTGCCGCGCGCCTGTCTTGTCGGTCTTCTGCGCGGCCTCGCGAATCTCCTGCATAACCGCCTCGGAGTAGGACACCGAGCCGTCCGCCGTCTTGAGGAATTCTACTACGGCCTCCCTGTCCTCGTCCGTCACCCACGTTCCCTGAATGCGCACAGGCTCGCTGATTCCCGTCGGCGCAAACAGCATATCGCCGTTGCCGACAAGCTTGTGCGCGTTGCCGCCCGCGTCAAGTATAATCCGCGACTCAAGCGCACCGGACACCTTGAGCGCGATTCGCGACGGTATATTTGCCTTCATTGTGCCCGTAATAATGTCCTTTCGCGGACTTTGCGTCGCGAGGACAAGGTGGATTCCCGCCGCGCGCCCCATTTGCGCTATGCGGATTATGGATTCCTCAACATCCTTGCCTGTCGTCATCATCAAATCCGCAATTTCGTCGATTAACACAACGATTTTCGGTATGCGCGCCTCTCCGCGCGTCTCCGCCGTATCGTTGAACGCGTCAACGTCGCGCACATGCGCTTCGGAAAAGCGGCGATACCGCTTCATCATCTCGACAACCGCCCACGAAAGGGCTCCGGCGGCCTGCTCAACATCCGTCACAACGGGTATCAGCAGGTGCGGAATGCCATTGTATACGCGGAACTCGACAAGCTTCGGGTCGATCATGATGAACTTGACCTCATCCGGCTTTGCCTTGTACAAAATGCTGATAATCAGCGAGTTAAGGCACACGGACTTACCGGAGCCTGTCGTTCCCGCAACCAGCAAATGCGGCAGCTTTGCGATGTTTCCGATAATCGGGTCGCCGGAAATGTTTTTGCCTATAGCAAAGGTAAGCGGGCTTTTGGCGCGCAAAAACTCGTCGCTTGAAATAATCTCACGCAGGTATACGGTCGAGACAATTTTGTTCGGCACCTCAATGCCGACGGTGGACTTCTTGCCCGGTATCTGCGCGATTCGCACGCCGGAGGATCCGAGCGCAAGCGCCAAATCGTCCGACAGGTTCATGATTTTGGTGAACTTAACGCCAAGTCCGAACTCTGCCTCGTAGCGTGTAACGGCAGGCCCGCGCATAAACGCCGCGATTTTAACCGTAACGCCAAAGCTGCGGAACACGGCCTCAATCGTCTTGATATTAGCGTTGATCTCCGCCTGCGCCTCAGGCGAGGGCGGCGTTTCCTTGTAGTCCAACAGGCTCAGGTTCGGGTAGAGGTATTTCGGCGGCGCAGGCGGTGAAATGGCAGGTGCGTCCATCGAAAATCCGCTTTGCGTCTCGGTGGAAAACTGCCCGAGCGGACGCACAGCGCTTTTTGTTCCCTCCGGCTCCGGCTCGCCGAAATATTCCGCGTCGCCGTCCGGCTCGTGTTCCTCTGTATACACAGAGATGTTGCTCTCGATTCTTTCAATCAGCGCGGCAAGGTCAAGCTCCTCCGAACCCTGCGCCATCTCCGGCGCCTCGGTTTGCGCCGCTTCCGGCGCGGGCTGCTGCCTTATGCGCACCGGCTCCGGCTCGGCCGCGTCCGGATCCCCGCGCAGATAGTTCTGCATACTGCTGAATTTGCCGCCCGGCGCACCAAGCGTACTGTTAGCGGCGGCACCTTCGCCGTAAACGCCGGAGGAAAACGGAGCGCTGCCTTCAAAGCTGTCGGGATCCGCCTCGTCCTCTGTGTAAGACGGCGCGCTGCGGCTGCTTGCGGCCTTCTGCTCGCGCAGATACTCCGCGTATTCCTGACGGACGGCTTTTTTCGTCTCTTTTTGCTGAAGCTTTTCCTGACGGCGGCGATAGCGCTCACGGAGCATATCCTCGTATTCCAGCACGCTGTCGGGATCCTCCTCGGCGGCTCTTTCCTGCGCCTCGCGCCTAATGCGCTTTGCGTCGCGCAGCAATCCCGGAATCGTCGCACCCACGGACGCAAAAAGTACGCCGGCAAAGAGAATCAGCAGTATAATCGCCGCGCCTGTCTTGGAAAACAGCGACTCAAAGGAGACTGACAGCGCACCGCCGACAAATCCGCCGCCCTTTGTCGCGTTCCATAGCTCTGTTACAACGCCCTTATAAAAGCTGTGCGGAACGAGCTTTGAAAACAGGTGAAAAATCGCCGAAAACAGCAGGAGCGACAGCACCGCGTACAGATTGCGCACGGCAATTTTCTTGACCCTCATGGCAAAGCAGTTGTAAATCGCGACGGCAAAGGTAAGCGACAAAAAGTAGTAGCCCGCGCCGAAAAAGTGCCTGCCATATTTCCCGAGGACATTGGTCAGAAACCCGCTCAGGTTGAAATAGGACAGCACGGTGCAGATAAAAAGTACAAAGCAAATGACCCCTCCGGCGATTCTGCCTGCCGGAGAGTTGTTTTGCGGCGGAGCCTTTTGGGCGGCCGCCGTCTTTGCGCCGCCGCTTTTTGTATTGCTTGCGCTCTGGCGCGTACCGGATTTTGTCCCCGCCGCGCTTGTTTTTTTCGGTTGTGTAGTCGGCAAAATGTACCTGCCTTAAGTAGTTCGCCGCGCCGGCCTTAATGGCTGCGCGGTTGAGGATTTATATTCGGCTTAGCCTGCCGGTTTCAGCGTAATCAGCGCAATTATCAGCATAACAGCTCCGACAGCGAGGTTTACAAGCTTAAGCGTTTTGGTCGCGCCGCGGCGACGCAGGTCGTTTTTGTGCGCGACGAAGTAATTATACCCGAAATGCGCGAAAATGCCGGACACTATCGGCGCGATTAAATACGGCCAAAACTGGTTTGTATGCAGGCGGTTTATGATAAAGAATATTACGAAAAACATTTCCTGCAAAAACGACAGCAGTACAAACGTGTAGACCGAGAGCTTCATTGCAAAGGAGCGCGTTCCGCCGATTAGCAGCGTGAACATATACACAATCGCAAGGCCGGAAAAGCCCGGGAACACGCTGAGCAGGTTCGGCAGCGCGACAAAAAACAGCACCTTGAGCCAGCGGCCGCCGCGTTTTCCGCCGAACTCAATCGGAAAGTCCGTTTCCTTGAGCGCCTCCGCGTTTGCCGACTGTCCGAAAAAGTGCAGCAGCACCCCCTGAATTACAAACGCCGCCGCGATGAGCAGCTGCGGCTCGTACAGCTTTTCGATTGCCGCGCCGCGCACAAGCAGAATGATAAACGCGGCACCTGCCGGAAGCGCCGTGAGTATAAGCAGCTTTACAAGAAATACGTTTGCCGGAATGTGCCCTTCCGCGTATTCATGCTTAAATGAGTTTTTGAACTCGTGCAGCATTTTCCTGATGTCCGCGCGTTTTTTGTACGCGACGACGACCGCGACGCCGAAGTTCAGCATAGCGCAAAAGCCCGGTCTGCTGTAGTTTGTAACATTGGGCAAAAGCAAATTTTGGGCAAATGCCGAAACACCGCTTGCGCCGAAAGGCGCAAGCGTTGAAATACCGTTTATTATTGCGATTAGTATAGCTATCCAGATGCTCATTAGTTATTGTAAACCGGCGCACGAAGCTTGACAGCCGCGCGGAGGACGCGTCTTCCGCCTGCCAATATCCGGGGTCAGTTAAAAAAGTCCTTTAGCTTGCGGCTTCTTGACGGGTGCCGCAGCTTGCGCAGCGCTTTTGCCTCAATCTGGCGTATGCGCTCGCGCGTTACGTTAAACTCGCGGCCTACCTCTTCAAGCGTTCTCGCGCGGCCGTCCTCTATTCCAAAGCGCAGGCGCAGCACCTTTTCCTCTCGCGGCGCAAGCGTGTGCAAAACCTCGGCAAGCTGCTCGCGCAGCAGTGCAAAGGACGCTGTCTCGGCAGGCTCTGCCGTTTCTGTATCCGCAAGAAAGTCCGCAAGATGGCTGTCCTCCTCCTCTCCGACCGGCTTTTCGAGTGAAACGGGCTCCTGCGCGATTTTCAGTATCTCACTGACCTTTGAAACGGGCATTTGCAGCTCAAGCGCAATATCCTCCGGCATCGGCTCGTGGCCGAGCTCCTGCACAAGCTGGTGCTGCACGCGCATGACCTTGTTTATCGTCTCGACCATATGCACGGGTATGCGAATCGTCCTCGCCTGGTCCGCCATTGCGCGCGAGATTGCCTGACGAATCCACCAGGTCGCGTAGGTCGAGAACTTAAAGCCCTTGCGGTAGTCGAATTTCTCAACCGCCTTGATAAGACCGAAGTTGCCCTCCTGAATCAGGTCTAAAAACGACATTCCGCGCTGCGTATACCGCTTTGCGATAGACACGACAAGGCGCAGGTTCGCCTCAATCATAAGGCGGCGGGCTTCCGTGTCGCCCTCCATAACCTTTTTGGCTACCTCAAGCTCCTGATCCTGCGTTAACAGCCCGTATTTGCCCATTTCCTTTAGGTACATGCGCACGGGGTCGTCTGTTGAGAATTCGTCTACGTATTCCTCAACGCGGACAATTTCTTCAATCGGAATCTCCTCGATTTTCGCAAGCTCGGCCTCGTTCGGCGCAAGAACGTCAAGCGCGGGTATAGTCTCCGTTGAGCTTATTGAAAGCGCGGACAGCACGTCTCCCAGCTTTTCGATCTGGTCG
>JAISTA010000033.1 GCA_031272845.1 Oscillospiraceae bacterium | reverse complement strand
TTTCGCTCCGCTCACAGGCGAGGAAATTTCCGGCTACGAGATACATATGGGACTGTCGGAGCTGAAAAGCGGCGCGGAGCCGCTGCTCCGGCTGGACGGCGGCGCATACGACGGGGCGCAGTCCGGCAACGTCTACGGAACGTACATGCACGGTTTTTTTGACAGTGCGCAGGTGCGGGACGCGATCCTCGGAGCACTGTGCGAAAAGCGCGGCGTAAGCCTGACGGGCGGCGCGTTTGACCTTGCGCAGTACAAGGAGCGGCAGTATGACCTACTGGCGCAGGGCGTGCGCGACGCGCTCGATATGAGCCTGATTTACAGGATTTTAGAAGAGGGCGTGTGAGCGTCAAAAATACAGAAAAAAGCCGGGCGGAATTACACCGCCCGGCTTTTGTTATAGTCACTCCGCAAAAAAAGCCGCGTTCCCCTCCACCGCCGCCTTCGCGTCCGCATAGCCCAGATCGTACAGCGCGTTTAGCTTTTCCGGGTCTTTTTCGAGCCGCCCAAGTGTTACCTCCGCTTTAGGGCGGATAATCACCGCACGTCCCGCGGCGCTTTGCTCCTCCGCAAAAGCAAGCGCCGCGTTATAGGCGGTGTGGCGCTCCTCCGCCGCACGCACAAACTCCGGATATTTTCCGTACCGCAGGCGAATTAGCTTTGATTTAGACTGCGCCTTGCGGTAGCCGTCATGGCGCGTGAGCACAAGGACGTTTCTCGTGTTGCCGTCCGCTACCGATTTTGCAAGCGGGATTGAATCCGCAATGCCGCCGTCCAGATACTTTTTGCCGCCAAGCTTAACTGTGCGTGAGAGCAGCGGCAGAGAGGCCGAGGCCTGAACCCAAACCATATCCTGCCGCAGGTCGCCGAGAGGGACGTACTCCGCAAGCCCGGTTTCGACGTTTGTTACGACGGAATAAAGCGTCTGCGGGCTGTTCACAAACGCGCCGTAGTCATACGGCAGAAGCTCGTCAGGCACCGTGCGGTAGACAAACCGCGCGCCGAAATAGTCGCCGGTTGTTAGCAGGTTGTAAATGCTTGCGTACCGTCTGTCGCCGATATAGTTCAGCACCGTTCCGCGTGCGCGGCCGCGCTGCCCCGAAACAAAGCTGCAGGCGTGGCAAGCTCCGGCCGAAACGCCGTAAATGGACGGAAACGTCAGCCCCGCGTCTAAAAATAAGTCGAGCACGCCGGCGGTGTAAATGCCGCGCATACCGCCGCCCTCTAATATCAGTCCCGCGTTTGTCATAAGAAAAACACTTGCGCGGCGATGTTTTTTGTATTTTCAGATAAGCTCATTTGTGTTTGTTGCCGTCCTCGTCGTCTTCCTCGTCCCGGTCTGTAATTCCCAGGTCGTTGTGCAAAATCACTCCGGGTAAAATGGAGTATTTGCCGTATTTAGTGCGTATCGCGTCGGTTGCCTTGGCGAGACTTTCCGCTTTTTTTGAGCCGCCCTCGTCCGGCGCGAAAAATGACAGCTGCTCCGCTGTTTCCTCCGCCGGAACCAGATTCTGCGCCGTCACCGTAATCAGGCGTATCGGCTTTCCGGCCTGCCAGTTTGCCTGAATTATCTCCATAGCGGTATCGATCAGCTCGGACGCGAGAAACGTCGGGCGCGCAATGCTTTTCTGCCGTTGAATCGAGCGCAGAGACGTGTCCTTTATAGTCACCTGCACTGTCATGCACCGCAGTCCGGCGCGCCGCAGCCGCCGCGCAACGGAATGGCACAGCGCAAGCACGCCGGTGTGGATTTCGTCCCGCGTGACAAGGTCGCGCGAAAAGGTCAGCCCGTTTCCGACGGATTTAACTTGCTCCGCCTCGTTTGTCCGCCGCACGGCTCCGCATTCCTTGCCGGCTGCGTTTATATGCAGTTGGTCGCCCATTTTGCCGAAGGTCTGCCGCAAAAACAGCCTGTCAGCCTGCGCCAGCTCGCCGATCGTCGTGATTCCGATTTTCTTTAGTGCCGCCGCTGTGTTTCTGCCGACAAGAAACAACTCCGTAACAGGCAACGGCCAGACGGTCTCGCGAAAATTTTCGCGCGTTACAACAAAAATGCCGCTTGGTTTATTGCGGTCTGAGCCGAGCTTCGCAAAAATCTTGTTCCAGCTTATGCCGATAGATACGGTTATCCCGATTTCGCGCTCAATCCGCGCCTGAAGCTCACGCGCAAGCAGCAGCGGGTCGTTTTGAAAGCCGTGCAGGCAGCCTGTTACGTCGAGAAAGCTCTCGTCTATCCCGGCGCGCTCGACAAGGTCTGTGTACTCCTCGTAAATCGCGTTTACGCGGTCGCAAAACTCGCCGTAGGCGCGGCGGCGCGGCGGCGCAAGCAGCAGCTCGGGACATTTTTGCTGCGCGGCCCAAACCGTTTCCGCGGTTTTTATGCCAAAGCCCTTTGCGAGCTGATTCTTCGCGAGAATAATGCCGCGCCGCGACTTCGGGTCTCCGGCAATCGCCATCGGTACATTTTTGTATTCGGGGTGAAAGGTCTGCTCCACGCTTGCGAAAAAACAGTCGCAGTCACAGTGAAAAATAATGCGGTTTTTCATGGTAGTCTTCCGCGCAAAAGGTCAGATATGCTCAGAACCTGTACTCATAGCCGCTTGCCGCCTGTTTTGGCGCTTTTTGCGCTATACTTCACCGGCGCTCCTCTAAATACGCGAGCATATCCGCGCCGCACCGATTTTGTAGAGCACAAAAATCACACAAAAACTAAGCGGCAAGGACTATAAATACAGGTTCTTAAATTGCCGCGCGAAGGTCAGCTTCAGCTCACGACGCGGGCTTTTCCTGAACCGCAAGCAGCGCGCGCACAACCAGCTTTGTATATTCTTCCTTGCCGGCGGCGCTCAAATGCACCTTGTCGCCTGACAGCAGGCTTAGGTTTGCTCCCGCAAGGGCGTTCCAGTCCGCAATTTCGACGAATGGATATACTGAGGACAGTCCGCGCTCAAACTCCGCAAAGGGCGGGACGTGTGTGTCGTTGCCGGAGCCGTTTTTGCAAAAGGGCGTTACGATAACAACGCGGTAGCCCTTGCCCTCAAGCGAGGTCAGGAAAGCTTCAAGCTCTTCCTCCGCGTCATAATTGTAGTTTGTGCCGAGCGCAATTACAATATTTTGCTTTACGGTGCCTTTTTTAACCGCGTCTGTCAGAACAGACACGCCGGACTTCATCCCGCGCGACACCTTTGCGTCAAACTGCAGGTCGGACAGCGCGGTTTTCATTTTCGCCTCTGCGCCGAGCATAACGGAATCGCCGACGACAGTCACGCCGCCCGGAAGTAAAAGCAGCGCGTTTGTTTTGACCTCAACCTCGGTTTTCTTTTCCTTTTCAAAGCCGCTGATTATTCCGGCGCCGACAGCCCAGGCGACCGCTTCTATTGCGTAATCCGAAATGTCTCCGCTGTCGTCAAAGTCGCCGAGCTCTGCGCGGCCGGCGATAACAGCTCCGCTCCGCTGCGCATACCGATACAGCATTACGGCAAGCTGTTCGCGCGTGATCGCGTCGTTTGTGCCGAAAAGACCGCCTCCGTAGCCGGAAACAACGCCCTCGGCGGCGGCCCAGGCAATCGCGTGCGAGTACCACTGCCCCTGCGGGACGTCCGTAAAGCGTCCGTCGTCCTTTGCGCTCGGCGCGCCGGATATGTTCCAGAGTATAGTCGCCGTCATTGCGCGCGTCAGCGTTGCTCCGGGCGAAAAGCCCTCGCCCGTGCCGCTCATAATGCCGGCCTGCGTCGCGTATTCAACCGCAAAGCAGTACCAGTCGCCGGAGGATACGTCATTATACTCAACCGGTACGCTTGTATCGGGTATGGGGTACCCAAGCACGTTCTGCGAAAAACGCGTCAGCATAGAGGCGGCTTCGGCGCGCGTCGCGTTTGACTGCGGCGCGATAACGGTCACGGTTTCGGCGGCGCTTGCCTTACCTGAAAACGGCGCAAGCAGCGTCAGCGCCATTGCCAGCGTCAGCAGCAGACTTGTGATTTTACTTATTCCGGGTTTATTTCTGCGCATTATTACCTCTAGTCTAAGGACAGACTCGTTCTTCCGATAATATCGTCCTGCAGAGCGTGGTTCAGCTCCACAAAATAGGCGGAATATCCCGCGACGCGCACAAGCAGGTCGCTGTATTCCTCCGGACTTTTCTGCGCGGCGACAAGCGTCTCCTGATTTGCCACAGTAAACTGGCTGTGCATTCCCTTGCGGTGCAGATATTCGTCCATGAGCGCGATAAAGCTGTCGCGCCCCGTTTGTCCGACAAGTGAGCCGGGCGAAAACTTCCAGTTGAGAAGCGTGCCGTTTGTCGCGCGGGCGTGATCAAGCTTTGTGACCGAGCGGCAGATTGCGAGCGGGCCGGAAATATCGTGGGAGCAGCACTTTGTGTGAACCGCGCCCATACAGTCGGAAACAGGCTCATAGGCCTTGCGCCCTTCGATTGACGCCCACTGATTCTGTCCGTGAGCGACGTTAACGGTAACCGAGTACGCTCCGGGCTGATAAATACCGCCGCGCGCGTTCGGCTTATGCTCAATGTGGCGGCACCACGTGTCCATCGCGAACTTCGTCAGCAAATCGGCATAGTCGTCGTCGTTGCCGTAGTGGTGAACGCGGTCTGAATTGACGTACGCGTAAAGATCCTCGTGACCCTCCCAGTTCGCCTTAACGGCTTCAAGAAGCTCTGCGCCCGAAACGCGCTTTTCTTCAAACACAAGCTGCTTTATCGTTGCAAGGCCGTCTCCGGTCGTGCCGATACCGACGCCCTGCGGCCCCGTGAAGTTGTATTTTGTGCCGCCGCGCGTCACGTCAACGCCGTTTTCGACGCAGTCCGCCATAAGTGTGGACAGAAGCGGCAGGGGATAAAGCTCCTGATGCGCGATATCAACCGCGTTTAACAGAGCAATCTGGCGGTCGCACCAATACTCCATCTGCTTGTCATAAGCGTCCAGCACCTGCTGAAAATCGGTGAAGTCAGCAAGAGAACCCGTCGCGAGGCCGAGGCGTTC
>JAISTA010000199.1 GCA_031272845.1 Oscillospiraceae bacterium | reverse complement strand
CCGGCATAAAGCGATTTTGCTTCTTTTCTCAAGAGAAAAGAAGTCGCCCCTTTTTGGTTACTTTTTCCGGCGAAGCGGAAAAAGTAACCGCCCGCCGCGTAGGCGCTCTAGCAGTGAACCGAAAAACAGCAAAGTCCCTATTCCAAACACCGCACTACGCGCCGCACAGAGAACTTTTCGTTCCCGCCGTAAGCTTTGCGTATAAAAGAACACCAACGCTGCCGCAAACCCAAAGCCCCCGCCCCAAAACAGCAGCTCCGCCCCAGACAACACGCCGCACCCCGCGTCAAGCCCCCCTTCCCGCAAATTCCTGTCCTTAACTATTGCAATTCCTCTCGCCAGCGTGTATAATAAAAGTGGAATAAAAATAGTCGCAGGTATTCTCGTGTCACAAAAAATCCTAATTGCCGGAAATTTCAAGATGAATTCCGGCTTTAATATACGCTATTTAACCGAATTCCGCTCGCTTGCCGGCGAAGCGGGAGCTATTGCCGCGTTACTGCCGAATTTCCTGGAGCTTGCGGCCTTTTGCGCGACGGAAAATGCGGCGGCGCTTGGCGCAGCGGAAATGCTTGGCGCGCAAAACGCCTCGGAATACGAAAACGGCGCGTACACCGGCGACATTTCGGCCGAAATGCTGGCGGCGCTGCCAGGCGTGAAATACTGCCTTGCGGGACACTCGGAGCGGCGCGCGCTGTTTGGCGAAACGGACGGCACTGTCGCGAAAAAGACCGCGCGTATTCTCGCCGCCGGTCTTACGCCGATTATCTGCGTAGGCGAGACTGCCGGGCAGCGTGAAAACGGCGAGACGTTTGACGTTATTTCCCGTCAGGTGCAGGCGGTTCTTCCCGAAATTGCGGGAAAATCCGCGTGGTTTGCCTACGAGCCCGTCTGGGCGATTGGCACCGGACAGACGGCGAGCCCGGAACAGGCCGGGGAGGTTTGCGCGTTTATTACGGAGCAGTCCGGGGGATTTCCTGTGCTGTACGGCGGGTCGGTTAACCGCAAAAATGCTGCGGAGCTGTTCGCGCAGCCGTCCATTTCCGGCGGACTTGTCGGCGGCGCTTGCCTTGACCCCGCGCATTTTGCGGACATTGTAAGGGCGGCCGCGATATGAGCAGCACAAAAAAGCAGTCTGTCATTCTGCTGATACTCGACGGGGTCGGCGTGGCGGGTCAGCCTGCGGAAAACTCCGAATTTTCGTCGGATTATAACGCTTTGCGAGGCGCGAGTACGCCTTTTCTTGACGCGCTGTTTTCGTCGGACGCGTCGGGGCGGCTCAAGGCCTCGGGCGGTGCTGTCGGATTGCCGGACGGGCAGATGGGAAACTCCGAGGTCGGGCACACTACAATAGGCGCGGGGCGGATTATTTATCAAGATCTCGCTCGCATTTCAAACGACGTTAAAAGCCGCGGGATTTACAAAAACGCAGTTTTGCGTGACGCGCTAACGGCTTGCGCCGCGTCAGGCAAAAAGCTGCATTTTTTGGGACTGCTGTCAGACGGCGGCGTGCACTCGCACGTTAATCACCTCAAGGCGCTTTGCCGCATGGCCGAAAAGCTCGGCGTTCAAAAAACCTACATCCACGCGATTCTCGACGGGCGGGATGTTCCGCCGAAGTCAGGCACGGGGTATATCAAGGCGCTTGCCGCCTATCTCAAACGAAACAAGCTCTCGGCAAGAATCGCGACGGTTGTCGGCCGTTTTTACGCTATGGATCGCGATACCCGCTGGGAGCGCGTGCAGACCGCGTACAATTGCTTTGTTCACGGTGTAGGCAAGGATAATGCCAACGCGGAAAAAGCTGTGCTTGAAAGCTATGCCGCCGGTGTTTTCGACGAATTTGTCGAACCGATTGTGTGCGATAAAAACGGACTTGTCTCGGAGGGCGACACTGTCGTTTTCTTCAACTTTCGCCCCGACCGCGCGCGGGAGCTTACAGACACGCTTGCAAATCCCGATTTTGCGGGGTTTGACCGTGGAAAGACCCCGCCGCGTGTGCGCTATGTCTGCATGACGGAATACGACGAGCGGTTTTACGCGCTGCCGAACATTTCCGTCGCGTATCCGCCGGAAACGCGCGGAGTGACGCTCGGCGAAGCCGCCGCGAACGCCGGAAAAACACAACTGCGCATTGCGGAAACGGAAAAGTACGCGCACGTTACGTTTTTCTTGAACGGAGGACGCGAGGAACCTTTCCCGGGAGAGGACCGCATACTGATTCCGTCGCCGAAGGAAGTCAAAACCTACGATGAAAAGCCCGAAATGTCGGCCTTTGAGGTGGCGGAAAGGCTGACGGAGGCAATTGCCTCCCGAAAATACGACCTGATTGTATGCAACCTCGCAAACGGCGACATGGTCGGACATACGGGCGTGTACGAGGCGGCTGTTCGCGCGGTCGAGACGCTGGATACGTGCGTCAAAAAAATCGCGGACGCGGCAAAGGCGGCCGGAGCCGTGCTTATTGTGACGGCCGACCACGGAAACTGCGAGGTCATGCGCTTTGCGGACGGGTCGCCTATGACGTCGCATACGTCGAACCTTGTCCCCGCCGCGATTTACGGGCTTGGCGGGGACTACAGCCTGACCTTCGCGTTCGACAACCTGTCCCGCGCGGCGGACACGCGCAAAAGCTCTCGTCTCACGGCAAATTGTGGACTTGCCGACCTTGCGCCGACGATCCTCGGCCTGCTTGGCGCGGCTATCCCGGAGGATATGACCGGAAGGAACATAATTGCAGCTAAAGGACAGTGAAAAAACACAGGGCGGGCAGGTTCCGCCTCTGTTTGATAAAAAGGTGTTATGTGCGATGTCCGGAGGGGTGGACTCCTCCGTCGTGTGCGCTCTGCTTCAGGACGGCGGATATGACGTTTCCGGCGTTATGATGAAGCTGTATGAAAATGAGGACGTCGGTGAGGATATACTAAAGTCCTGCTGCTCGCTTGCCGGGCAGACAGACGCGGAGGCTGTCGCTCAGCTGCTGGACGTGCCGTTTTATGTGTACAACTACACGCGGGAGTTCCGCGAGAGCGTGATGGATCACTTTGCTGCCGAATACGCGCGCGGCGCGACGCCGAACCCCTGCCTTGAGTGCAACAGACACCTGAAATTCGGCGCGCTGTTTGACCGTGCGGATAAGCTCCGGTGCCGCTATATCGCAACGGGGCACTACGCGCGCCTGAGCTTTAACGGCAAAACCGGGCTGTATGAGCTGCGCCGCGCGCGCGACACGCAAAAGGATCAGACCTACGCGCTGTATTTTCTCGGACAAAAGGAGTTGTCCCGCCTGCTGTTCCCGCTGGGTGACTACCTGAAGTCAGAAACCCGCGCAATGGCGGACAAATTTGGCTTGCCGAACGCGCAAAAGCGGGACAGTCAGGACATTTGCTTTGTAACGTCAGGCGATTACCGCGATTTTCTGCGGCAGTACACCGATTTTGAGGACAAGCCCGGCGACTTTGTCGCGCAAAGCACGCGCGAGGTTCTGGGCAGGCACACAGGGTACCGCAACTACACGCTCGGGCAAAGGCGCGGACTCGGCGTTTCGGCGGCATCGCGGCTTTACGTCACGGGAATCGACCCGGAGGAAAATGCCGTGTCCCTCGGAGACAATTCCGATTTGCTCTGCAATTACTGCGAAACGGAGGACTGCCATATCGTCGCGGGAGAGGAAAGCTTCATCTCCGGGGAGTATCAGGTGTGCGTGCGTTATAACGGCAGGCAGACGGCGGCGGACGTTAAGGCGGACGGCGGACGGCTGCAAATACGGTTTCGGCAGCCGCAGCGGGCGGTCACTCCGGGACAGCACGCGGTGATGTACAGCGGCGATTTGGTTATCGGCGGCGGGCGTATCGCGGCGGCGGAAAAGGCGTAGGACTTAATACAATTTCTCGATTATAGGAGATATATAATGACAATAAGCGAGCTTCAGCAGGAGATTTTGCGCGTCAAACGCGAGCGCGGCGCATATATTCTCGCGCACGTTTATCAGGGGCAGGAGATTCTTGAGATTGCGGACGCGACGGGCGACAGCTATGCCCTTGCCGTTCAGGCAAGCCGGGCGGAAGCCGAGCGCTTTATTATGTGCGGAGTGAGGTTTATGGCCGAGACGGTAAAGCTCCTGAACCCCAATAAAAAGGTGTATCTGGCAAATTCTGAGGCGGGCTGTCCTATGGCGGACGGGCTTTCCTACGACCGGCTGAAAAAGGCGCAGGAGCGGTATCCCAACGCCGCGACGGTGTGCTACATCAACACGTCTGCCGAGGTCAAGACAATTTCGGATGTGTGCGTAACGTCCAGCTCGGCTGTTGAGATTATCCGCAAAATGCCCGAAAAAGAGATACTCTTTGTGCCGGACTGCAACCTGGGCGCTTACGTGCAGTCGCAGGTGCCGGAAAAGGAGTTTCACCTGATTTCGGGCGGCTGCCCGATTCACGCGCAGATAACGGCGGAGGATGTGCGCGCGGCAAAGGCGCTGCACCCGAAGGCTGTGCTTGCGGTGCACCCCGAGTGTCAGCCGGAGGTGTGCGAGCTTGCGGACTACATCGGCTCGACGACGGGTATTATGAATTACGCGAAAAACTGCGGCGAAAATGAGGTCATTATCGGAACGGAAATTTCGATTGTCGAGCATTTGCAGTTTGAGCGGCCGGACAAGCGGTTCTACCCGCTGTCTAAAAAACTGATGTGCCACAATATGAAGCTGACGACGCTTGCGGACGTGTACGGCTGCCTTTCGGGCGAGGCGGAGGAGATAACCCTTGCGCCGGAAGTTATCACGACCGCGAACCGGTGCATAGAAAAAATGATTGAGCTCGGCTAAAATTATATATCTGAACAACCGCCTGATTTCAGGCAAAAATTAAGGAGACACAATGCTTAAAATAGAACATCTCACAAAGAAATACAAGGACAAGGTTGCGGTATCGAACCTGTCGCTTGAGGTGCGCCCCGGCGAGATCTGCGGCTTTATCGGCCACAACGGCGCGGGAAAATCCACAACGCTGAAGTGCGTCTGCGGGATTTTGGCGTATGAAGAGGGGGAAATCTCGATATTCGGCAAAAATGTGCGCGCAGATTCGCTTGAGGCAAAGCAAATCACGGCGTATCTGCCGGATAACCCGGACTTATACGAGTTTTTGCCCGCGATAAAGTACCTGAACCTGATTGCAGACATTTTCGGAGTGCCTGAGGATCTGCGCAACGAACGCATTTCTCGGTATGCGGATATGCTGGAGCTTACGCCGAATCTCGCCGAGCTTATCTCGTCGTACTCGCACGGAATGAAGCAGAAGCTCGCGATTATCTCCGCGCTTTTGCACGAGCCGAGGCTGTTTGTGCTGGACGAGCCGTTTGTCGGGCTGGACCCAAAGGCGGCATTTTCAGTCAAGCAGATTCTGCGCGACTTTACAAATCGCGGCGGCGCGGTCATATTCTCGTCGCACGTGCTGGAGGTCGTCGAAAAGCTGTGCGACACGGTTGCGATCATCTCAAGAGGCCGGCTTGTCGCGTTCGGCGACACGGAAAAGGTCAAGGGAGACGCTTCGCTTGAAGAGGTGTTCCTCGAAATCAACAAGTAATGCCTGAAAATCCCGCAAAAAACAAAAATGCGGCCGACCTAGCCGTGAGCTTCTGCGGAGTGCGCCTCAAAAACCCGATTGTAGCGGCTTCAGGTACGTTCGGCTTCGGCCGCGAATATGCCGAGCTGTGGGATATATCACGGCTTGGGGCAATCTCCGTCAAGGGCCTCACGCGCCAGCCGCGTCAAGGTAATCCCCCGCCGCGAATTGCCGAAACGCCCGCCGGAATGCTGAATGCCGTCGGGCTGCAAAACCCGGGCGCCGAGGCGTTTATCAAAACGGAGCTGCCGTTTCTGCGGGGCTTTGACCTGCCTGTTTTCGCGAACATTTCGGCAAACACGCCGGAGGAATACGGCGAAATGGCGCGGCTGCTCGCGAACGCGGGAGTAGACCTGATTGAGGTCAACGTCTCGTGCCCGAATGTGCGGGCGGGCGGAATCCAGTTCGGAACGGACCCCGCCGCCGTTGCGCGGGTAACGGAGGAGGTCAAGAAAAACGCGGTAAGCGTGCCTGTTGCGGTAAAGCTTTCGCCGAATGTCACGTCAATCGCGGATATTGCAAGAGCCGCCGAGAGCGCGGGGGCGGACGGCATTTCCGCGATAAACACGCTGCTCGGAATGCGCATAGACCTTCGCCGACGCAGACCCGTTTTGCACAACAACACAGGGGGGCTGTCAGGCCCCGCGATCTTTCCGGTCGCGCTGAGGTGCGTGGCAGACATTTACCGCGCGGTGAAGCTTCCGATATGCGGGGGCGGCGGAGTTATGACGGCGCGGGACGCGGCCGAAATGATGATTGCGGGCGCGGCCTGCGTGTCGGTCGGCACGGCGACGGTGTTTGAGCCGGCGGCAATACCGGAGCTTCTGGACGGGCTGCCGGACTTGTGCCGCGAGCTTGGGGTCGGCGGAATAGCGGAGCTGACAGGGACTCTGGCGCTGAATTAGGGGGTATACTTTTGTTCGCCTTTAGATTTGGCGTTATGGCGGACGTTTTTTGTGTTGGATTTAGCTTAACTTTGCCTTTTGCTTGTTCACCGCCGTCGCTGGTGGCCAGGCAGACGTGCCACTATGCGTGGCGGCGGTTACTTTTTCCGCTTCGCCGGACATCGTCCCCAAAAAGGGGCGACTTCTTTTAGAAAGAAGCAAATCTTTTTTATGCCGGGCGACGGCGGTGCTGCAATGTAGTGCGTACCCACCCAATGACAATTGCGGTGGTCGCGGCGAACGC
>JAISTA010000181.1 GCA_031272845.1 Oscillospiraceae bacterium | reverse complement strand
TTTAGCTCAACTTTGTGCATAAGCCCGCGAATTTCGTCCGCAACGAGCAAGCCGAGCTGCTCCGGCGTTTCGCTGCCTGAAAGCGTCAGCCCTATCGCCCGCGCGATAGCCTTTAGCTTCTCCGGCACAGCGGGCGCCGCGACCTCAAGCGCGACGGGCAGTGCCAGCGCGCAGCCGTGTCCGTGCGCCGTATGGAAATGGCAGCCGAACGCGTCTGACATCGCGTGGCCGATATGCGTCACGGGGTTGTTAAAGGCAAGCCCCGCCCAGTTCGCCGCGAGCGCCATTTCCGTGCGCGCCTCAAGGTTTTCCGGCTCAGACCAGGCAGTATATAGGTTGTCCCAAACCTTTTTGATAGCGGCCTCGCCGAAAAGGTCTGAATGGTAGTTCCACTGATTGACTGTCATTGCCTCCGCCGCGTGAGACAGCGCGTCAAGCCCCGTGTTCGCCGTAATTTCCTTCGGCAGAGTAACCGTCAGCGCCGGGTCGACAATCGCGAGCGTCGTGTTTACAAACGCGCTCCACTTGACGTTCAGCTCAGGGCGCGAGATAATCGCGACGGTTGTGCACTCGGAGCCTGTTCCGGCAGTCGTCGGCACAAGGATTACAGGCGTTTTTGTGTCCACAAAGGGCGGCGGATTCAGTATGTATTTTTCAACGGGCACCGGGTCGAGCAGATAAATCGCGACGGCCTTTGCCGTGTCCATAGACGAGCCTCCGCCAACGCCGATAAGGCAGTCAACGCCGTTTTCAAGCGCAATCGCCCCCGCCTCGTTTACAACGGAGCACGGCGGGTCGGAAACCACGCGGCCGTACTCTATGTAGTCCACTCCCTGCGCCGCAAGCGCGTCAGTCACGCTTTTCGCAATGCCGAATTTCTTGATTCCCTCGTCGTAAATCACCATAACGCGGCGGCAGTT
This sequence comes from Oscillospiraceae bacterium, assembly GCA_031272845.1. GTDB lineage: Bacteria > Bacillota > Clostridia > Oscillospirales > Oscillospiraceae > JAIRRO01. The sequence continues at coordinate 6,964 of JAISTA010000181.1, read as the reverse complement.
CATCGCCTTGACGCGCGCTCCAAGCTCCGCAATCGCCCCGCTCCCGAAAATTACGGGCGCCGGCTGCTTGAATTCCGGACGGCAGACGCTTTCGAGTATTTTTTTGTTTTCCGCACTTTCAATCATAGATATATCCTCTTAAAGGTAAGAACTTATTAATTATTTTTCACGAGTATATCCGAAAATTCGGGGTGCTTTCCAAACCATTTTTCGGCGTAGGCGCATTCAGTTTTTGTTTTCAGGCCGCGCGCGCGGATAATCTCGGCGGCGGCAAGAACAAGCTGCCCCGCAAGCCCCTGTCCCGCAAGAGACTCGTCAACGAACGTTCTTTTGATGTTTACAACGCCGTCCCCGGCATCGGGGAACAGTATCTCGGCGAGCGTTTTGTCCGCGTCCCGATAGTAAACCGCGTTTGCTTCTCTCACAAATTCAGCCATTTTTTTCTCCTGCCTACCGCGTTTTCTGCGCGAGCGAGTTGTTTACAACGCCGAGCTTCAGCATTGTGTCGGACTTTATGCGCGGATTTCCGCCAAGGTACAGCTTTTGCAGCGACGGGAAATAGCACAGCCCGAAAAGCTCCTGAATGCCGGCATTTGGCATGTTTAGCGTCTGGACGTTTACAACGTCTGAATAAAACACCCAGTCGTTTTTCGGGATATTCAACTGCGCCTTGACCGCCGCCAGTAAATACGGGTCGGTAAATTCGCGCGTTATTCCCCGGTGTGTCATGAAATTCTTGACAATCTGGGCGATCCGCTCACGCAGCAGTCCGTCTGTCGGGCCGACGTTTCTGTTGCCGTCACCTGTGAAAAGGCCTATGCCCCGGCAGTATTTAACCGACTGCGTCATTCCTGTCCAGCCAAGGTGAAACGCGGCGGCATCGCTGAAATAATTGATGTCAACGCTCTCATAGTCCTTGTCGTTTACAATCTTGAGTACGTTTTTCGCGTATTTGTAGAGTATCAGCATAGACTGCTCAGTCGTAACCGGGTCGCCGGGTGAAAACGTATTCGCTCCGGTACCCGCAACAAGACCGTTCTGCGCCGCCCAAAGCACCTGCTTTTGCGCCCACTGCGGCACGTCTGTAAACGGCATATTGCCGGAAACTGCGGGCATGCCCTGTATATTGTACAGTATGGAGACGAATTCCGCGCGGGTCATAACCTTTTTCGGCAGAAATTTTCCGTCGTCCGAGCCGTTTACAACTCTGAGCACATAGCAAAACTCAATTGCGGGCTTTGACCAGTCGGAAATGTCCGTATCGGGAAAGGTGTATGTGTATTCATACGCCGCAGCGGAGACCGCCAGCGCAAAAAAGAGCGCGGCGGCAGCAAGCGCCGCGGTTAAATTTTTAAGCAGCCGTTTCATTGCGCAGAAAACACCCCAACATTTATATTTACAAAAACCTAAGTTATTTTATCATAGACAGCATACAAATTCAAGTGTCAGAAATTGGGAATTGTACACCATCGCCCCGTCACTGCTTTAGCTTGCGCCGCAGCAGCCTCAAAAATACTCCCTGCCCTCGCTTCCCGGCGGCAGTATCAGCTTTGCCGCAGCAGGCGGCGCCTCTGTCAGCCCCGCGTCTATTGCCGCAAGCGCCTGAAGCAGCGCGCCGTACCACTGCGGGTCGTCGCACACGGAGGTCATAAGCAGCGCGCGCGTATCGTCCGCCGTCTCGCACTCGATTGCGTACTCCTCTCGCAGTATCCGCAAAAGGCGCGTGCCCGAAATGTCGGCGCGGCCTGTGTATACCGCGATTTTTCCCGGATCAGCGCCAAACGCGATATGTGAAAGCTCCAGCAAACGCAGGACGCGCAGACCTTCGGCGAGCTTGCGCCGCAGTTCAATAACGCGGCGGGTGTGCTCCGTAAACGCCGCGCCGTTTTGCAGGCAAAAGTCAACGCAGCCCTCAATTGAGGCGAGTATCGGGTAAGACGGGCTTGTTGTCTGGAAAACGTTGACCCATGCGGCGATATTTTGCGCCGGAATCAATGAGCTTGCGGACACCAGAACCGCCGCCGCGCCTGTCATAGCAGGGAGCGTCTTGTGCAGGCTTACAATCTCAATGTCAGCTCCGAGACGCACGGCGTTTTGCGGCAGCAGCGGCGACATGCCGAAATGCGCTCCGTGCGCCGCGTCCGCAATCAGCGGCACGCCGTATTTGTGCGCAAGCTCCGCAATTTTCGCGAGGTCGGACACCGCGCCGTCATACGTCGGGCTTGTTATCACAACGGCGCGCGGCTTGGGATTATTCTTCAGCGCAAGCTCCGCCGTTTCGGGCAAAACGCCGCCTATCGCGCCGCTTTGCGCGTCTGTAACCGGCGCGAGCTTTATTACTTCGGCGCAGCTCAACCGCGCGGCGTTTGTCACGCTCACGTGGCAGTGCTCACTGACGGCAAGGCTTGCGTTATCCCGCCGCGTGTCGCTCGGACTGCCGCGCAGCGCGGCTGTGACCGCCGCAAGGATTCCGCAGGTCGAGCCGCCGCCGGGGATTAAAAACGCCTCGCCCGCGCCGTAAAGCTTAGCTGTTTTTCGCGCAATTTCGCGCAAAATTCCGGCAGGTCGGCGCAGATTGTCAAGTCCCGGCAGCTCCGTTGCGTCAATGCCGTAGGGCAGCGCCCCGGCGTACTCCGCAAGACTGCCGGAAAGCAAACCGCCGCGCTTGTGCCCCGGCATATGAAACGGCGCGCCGCGCGTTTCCAGAAGCAGGCGAAGCAGAGTGCGTTTTGAATTTTCAGGCTCGTTATTATCCATATAATCAAAAAGGCGGGCAAAGCCCGCCATAGTGCAAGCAGACGGCAAAACCGCACGCTCACTGTATGATATAGTCAAACCGCTTGAAAAAAGTCACGTCTCGGCAGATATTTTCCGCATTGCTATGTCGTCATTCCTGCCGAAAAAGACATGTCTGCGTCCTCCTCCTACAAAACCTTAACGTTTTTCAAGTGGTCTGATTATATAGTTGCGGGGAAATCACTGTTTTCCCAAGCTTGTGCGCTTACAGAAGCTTTTCGACGAACTCCGCAAGCTCCTTTACTGTCTGAACCTGATATATGCCCTCGTCCGCGATGGAGATTCCGTATTCCTCCTCCAAATCGGTCAGGAGCTCGGCAAAATCAATCGAGTCCGTGCAGATGTCGCCAAGGGGCGTTTCCGGAGTTATGGAGCTTTCGGATAAATCAAACTGCTTGGCAAGCGCCGCGATAATTTTCTCTGTCATAAGTCACCTCTATGTAATAGAATACCCGCCGCGATCCGGCGTATGCATATTTTTTCGGTCACGACCATTCGCGGTAGTTCTTCGGCTTGTCTTCCTCGCCGTCCTTGCCCGGCCCGTCGGAACCGACGTAATCCGAGTAATCAGAAAACCGCTGCTGATTGAGCTTTTCCGCCTTTTCGGCAAGATAGGCCTCATAATCTGTCTTGCTGCCGTAATCGTCTCCGTTGTCCGGCAGGGGCACGGGAGCGGGTCTCGGCGCGCCGCGTCTGTCGCGATAGCCGCCTCCGGAGCGGGAACCGCCGCGCGAGCCGCCGCCGCGTCTGTCGTTTCGTCCGCCGCGCGAATACTCCCTGTCGGAGAACTGGCGCGGGGGCTTACCCTCCTCGCCGGGCAGACAAATAACAAGTCTGCGGTTCGGCTCGTCTCCGTAGGAGAAGGTCGTAATGTCAGGGTTGTCCTGCAAAAACGCGTGGATAATGTGCCTCTCGTAGGCGCTCATCGGCTCAAGCGCATAGCTTTTCCCGCTGCGCAGAACATTCTCAGCCGTTCTTTTCGCGACATGCTCAAGCGTTTCGCGGCGCTTCGCGCGGTAATCCTCAATGTCGAGGATAATGCGCAGATGCTCGCGCTCATTTTTGTTAACCGCAAAGTTTACGAGTGACTGAACCGCCGAAAGCGTCTCTCCGCGCCGACCTATAATCAGGCTTGCCTGCGGCGAGGTCAGCGTTATTGTGAGGTAGCCGTCGGCGTATTCGCCAACCTCTGCCGTTGCCTCCGCGCCGAACCGCTCCAGCAGTCCGGACAAAAATTCCAGCGCTGCGGCAGTACGCGCCGTCCTGTCCTCCTCGGGCAGGTTGCGGGTATGACGGCGGCGCTGATGTGCCGTGTCGTCTTTCTTGGGCTTTTGGCCGAAAAGCTCGTCCTGCTCGGATTCGGGTTCATCCGCCGCTTCCGGCTGATTTTCCGGCACGGACTGCTCATTTTCCGCCTCAAACGTCGCGTTTACAACTGCGGGTGTGCCCCCTATTCCGAAAACTCCTTTCTTGGAGGGCTGTACAATATCGAACTCGACCTCATTTGCAGACAGTCCGATTGCCGAAAGAGCCAGCTCAATCGCGTCGTCTTCCGTTTTCGCCGAAAATTGTCTTGTTATTTTCATTGCGTTTTCCTTATGTTCCTTTAACGTGGCGCGCCCTGTCTTATACGGCACAGCACCACCTATTAGCGCGGCTCGGATTTCTCCCGCCTGCGCGGATTATTCGTCCTCCGCCGCCCTGTCGTCTGACTCTTGATCGTCTGTCGTCTCAGTCTCGTCATACTCAAAGCGATCCGGGATATAGGCGCGGCCTCGCGCAAACTGCCGCGCTCCTACCTTGGACGGCTCTTCTTCATTTTCAATGCCCTCGCGGGCTTTTGTGCCGTGTGCCTTTTCCCACTCGGCGCGCTTGCGCTCACGCTCCTGCCTTTCAGCCGCGCGAAGCTTGTCCTTGGACACGTTCGGGTTAACGTACGCGCCCTCTGCCTTAAGACGCTCGACCTCAAGGCGCTTTTGCTCCTGCTCTTCTTCACGGATGCGTCTGCGCTCGTTTTTAACCTCGGCTTCGCGCTCAAACACCTTGTTGTAGTGCTTTGTGAGCACGACCTCTTGTATCGTCTGCAAAACGCTGCCCGCAAACCAGTAGATTGAAATAGCGGCCGGCATTGTAAAGCCGAACAGCAGCGAAATAACCGGCATCATCAGCATCATCGTGTTCATGCTGCCCGTGCCCGGATTATCCGGGTCCAGCTGCGGCATCGGGTTTACCTTTTTCATAATCAGCGTCGAAACAAGCTGCGCCGCCGCCGAAATAACAGGTATCAGGAATAAGAACAGGCTCGGCCACCATGCGGAGGGCGACGACCAGTCAAATTCCCAAACCTTCCAGCTCGGCACAACGCCGAGGTCAATGCCGAGAAAGTTAAAGTTAACCGCCTGAATTTTTTCAGACAGCTTGTGCAGGCTGTCCATCAGCTCCGGATGATCCGAAATAAATCTCGCCTGATCCAGCTGAAGATACGTCGTGCTTCCCGAATGAGTAAAGCCCGCATTGTTCAGCAGCTCCGAAATCTTTCCGAAAAGGTTAGCCTTTTCGTCAAAGACGACAAGCTCCTTTGCAACGCCCATCATCATTGTGATCGGCTGGCGGATTGCGGCATACAGCGCAAGCAGAATCGGGAACGGAATCAGAGACCAGAGGCAGCCGGACATGGGCTTAACGCCCTCTTCCTTATAAAGCTTCATGGTTTCTTCATTCAGCTTTGTCTTGTTCGCACCGTGCTTTTTCTTCAGTTCGTTTATCTGCGGCTGAAGTCTCGTTTGGTTCATCGTTCCGCGCTTTGCCTTCATCTGGAAGGGCAGCAGCAGAACCTTAACTATAATCGCGAACAGTATCAGCGCAACGCCGTAGTTTGACACGACGTCGTACAGCCACATAAGCAGCATTCCGAAGGGTTTTTCTATAAACTCGAACAAAAGTATTTTATCCTTTAAGTGTGGATTAGGCCGCCCGGCGCGCCTTTACGGTACGGGGTCATACCCCGGCTTGCAAAACGGGTTGCAGCGCACAAACCTTTTTATAAAGAGCCACGTACCCTTGGCCGCTCCGTATTTTTCGATCGCCTCAAGCGCATACTGCGAGCAGGTCGGCGTGAACCGGCAGCTTGCCGGAAATATCGGCGATATGCGCCGTCTGTAAAACGAAATCGCGCGTATCAAAAGCTTTTTCATTGTTTGTCCGTACCTGTTGCCGCCCCGGCGCCGCGATTTTCGGCTGTGCCGGCGCTCTGCCTCGGCAGCACGCAGCCGAGCTTTCCGAAGGCCCATACAAGCTCCCGGCGCAGCACCGCAAAATCGCAGTCATGCGCCGCCTGCTTCGGCGTTATCATTATGTCAAGCCCCGAGCGGAGCCGTTCTTCCTCGCATCGGTAGGCTTCCTTTATTCTGCGGCGCACCCTGTTTCTGTAATGCGCCTTGCCGAGCTTAACGGAGCACGGTATGCCGAGTCTGCTTTGTTTGCGCCTGTTCTCCGCGACGGTAACCGTTACAAGCTGCCCCGAACGGCGCGTACCCTTTGAATACAGCCGCGAAAACGCCTTTGTGCTTTTCAGCGAAACGGTATGCTTCAAAAATGAGAAACCGTGAATTCGGGCATTCGCCATAGCGGACGAAAACATTTTTGCGGGGAGCCGGCGGCACAAGTCCGCTGCGTCCCCGCGCGTTTTTTCGCTCGCCGCCGCGCTGTGCCTGCAAAACAGGCCCCTCGCCGAACGGCAATTTCCGAATCCTGACCTTGCTATGCCGAAAGAACCGCGCGGCCCTTTGCGCGGCGGCGCGCAAGCACCTTGCGTCCGTTTTTCGTCGCCATTCTTTTGCGGAAGCCGTGTTCCTTCTGACGCTGCCTTTTTTTAGGCTGATATGTTCTGACCATTATATATATTCCTCCGTAGGCTGTCTTGAAGTGTGAAAAAACGGCGTATTTTCAACGGCCGCACAGGGCACACCCCAGCGAAATACGCCAAAACACCTATTTTAATCTTTTGTATTATATAATAACCTGCGGAAAATGTCAAGAGGTAATTTTTGTGGGGAGAGGACAAACGAACGCCTAAAGGAAATCAACCAAGCCAAAAGGTAATTCGCCCTTCGGGTGAGAAGCGCGCCAGCGCGATTTTGCGGTGCCAAACTTGTTGTAAGCATCGACG
>JAISTA010000058.1 GCA_031272845.1 Oscillospiraceae bacterium | reverse complement strand
CAGTTGAAAATCAGCGCGGTGCTTTCATACGCCGCGATTTTTATGGGTATGTGCTATCAGCTCCTGCTCACACCGCTTGCGACACGTGTTCTCGGTCCGTCTGAATTCGGGATGTACAGCGTCTGTATCTCCATTCAGAACTACATTGCGCTTATGTGGGCGGGTCTATCGGCCGCATACACAAGATATTACTTTCGGTTCATACAAAACGGAGAGCACGACCGCGCGAGGCAGCTTAACGGCGTAATTGTACTGCTGTTCGGAGTCGTCAGCGCGGTGATTTTTATTGCCGGGTTCGGCCTGTCGTTTCACCCGCAGACTATGTTCGGCAGCAAGCTTTCCGCACAAGAGCTTGTGCTTGCGGCGAGATTGCTCAGATTTATGTCGGTTGCGGGCGCGGTTTTAATGCTTGCCGTACCATTTGAGATTATGATCATTGCACAGGAACGATTTATTTTCAACAAAGCAGTGCTGATTGTGCGAAACCTGTTTTTGCTTGGAATGTCGGCACTTGTGCTAAAATCCGGGATGCGCTCGACTGCTCTTTTGATTGTTGTGCTGTGCGGAGCCGTGCTGTACTGTGCGGTGCAGATGACTTTCTGCCTGAAAAAGCTGAAAATCAGGTTTTCGCGCCGTGGCTTTCCTAGGCTGTTGCTGATTGAGATTCTTGTGTTTGCGTTTTTCATTCTGCTGCAAAGCGCGGTTGAGGCAATCAACTTTCAGTCTGACAAAATTCTAGTCTCAAGGATTCTTGACACCGCAAGCGCCGGAGTATACGCCGTCGGCGGTCAGCTTGCATTGGTGCTGATGAGCTTTACTGCAGCGATTACAGGGCTGTTTATCCCTCGCGTGAACAGGATTGCGGCGGAAAACGCGCCGGACAAACTGAAAAGTCTGTCTGATCTGCTGATAAAAACAGGGCGCGCGCAGTTTATAGTCGTTGCGCTTATGTTCACCGGAATATTGTTTTTTGGCAGACCGTTCATCATATTTTACGCGGGTGAGCAGTACGGCGGGGCATATATCGTGGCGGTGCTTTTGGCATTGCCGCTCGTGCTGCAAATGACGATGGATCTCGGGCAGAACATAACCCGCGCCGAAAACAGGCATAAGCCGCTTGTCGTCATAAACCTTGTACTGACTATTCTGCTGTTTTTCCTGAGAATACCTCTGTGCCGGCGCTTCGGAATAACAGGCGCGGCGCTCGGCACCTGCATTTGCATATTCGTCACGCAGATACTGGTGAACTACGTCTACTACGTAAAAATCGTCGGGCTTGATATGTCAAGGTGGGTAAAATCCATAGCAAGGCTGCTCCCGCCGTTGCTTCCGCCGGCTATATTCGGTGTTTTACTTATGCTTTTCGTGAACATTCAGGGCATCATCGCTCTTCTTCTGTATGCCGCCGCATACGCCGCCATATACGCCGTGAGCTTTTTTATGCTGGGTATAAGCCGGGAAGAGCGCGGCAGAATCACGGGCGCGATAATTGATAAGCTGCCAAAAAGAGGATAGCCGCAATGTCTGACCTTACAAAAATACCCGGTATCGGAAGGAATATGGACCAGCACCTCAAGAACATAGGCTTCGCGACAATCGCGTCGCTTGCCGGACAGAATCCGCAGGAGCTTTATGAGCGAGACTGCGCGTATCAGGGCTGCAGCGTTGACAGGTGCGTGCTGTATGTGTACCGCTTGGCGGTGTACTACGCGGAGCACAACGGCGAGCTGCCGCCGGACAAGCAAAACTGGTGGGACTGGAAGGAATGAAGCGGTTTGCGCCCGCAGTACACAAATTTCACAAAATCCATGCACAAATAAGCGCCAAAATGTGCGAATCGGATAATTTTTGTATTTTATAATTTTTTTCTTGACATTATTGTTTATTGCGGTTATAATATCGGAATACTATGTATTGAAGCATTTTGAGAGGAATCCCTAAAAAAATGTCTCGCAGCGCCCTCAGCATTATTAACAGCGTATACGCGGTAGTCAGTGTAATGATTATCCGCGCTATTAGTGTTGTAGTAATTATTATTAGCGGGCGGCGGGCTTTTCTCAGGCGAGACCCTCAAACGGTCTGACCCGGAAAGAATATGCCCCTCGCCGCAATCACGGTGAGGGGCTTTTATTTTGCGTGAACATATCGCAAAAAGGAGTGAAATTTGGAGCTTGCACAAATCGAACAGGCCGCGCGGCGGCTTGAGGGCGTAATACACAAAACGCCGGTAAACACCTCGCGGACATTTTCAGAAATGGCGGGAGCCGAGATTTTTCTGAAATGCGAAAACCTGCAAAAAACCGGATCATTCAAGGTTCGCGGGGCGTTCAACAAAATCGCGCGAATGGCGGAGGAGGGGTCTCTGCCGCAGCTTGTCGCCGCAAGCGCGGGAAACCACGCGCAGGGCGTTGCGTATGCGGCGTCCACCGTCGGCGCAAGGTCAACAATCGTAATGCCGCGCTCGACCCCGATTGCGAAGATTTCGGCGACCGAAGGGTACGGCGCGGATATCGTACTGCACGGCAGCGGCTACGACGAGGCCTATGAGCAGGCGCGCAAAATCTGCGAGGAGCAGGGAGCGACGTTCGTACACCCGTTTGATGATGAGGACGTAATCGCGGGACAGGGGACAATCGGACTTGAGGTGCTTCAGGCAATGCCGACGGCGGACGCGATTCTTGTGCCCGCCGGCGGAGGCGGATTGCTTGCGGGAATTGCCTGCTGCGTAAAGCAGGTAAACCCGCGCGTTAAGGTGTACGGCGTACAGGCGGCGGGAGCGGACGCGGTCGTGCGCTCGTTCAAGGAAAAGCATAGGGTGACAACAGAAATTGCCGCGACGATTGCCGACGGAATCGCCGTCAGAACGCCGGGTGAGCTTACTACAAGCCTAATTCAGGAGTTTGCGGACGGCATGGTAACCGTATCCGATGAGGAAATTGCCGAGGCGATACTGCTGCTGCTGGAGCGCACAAAGCTTGTAGTAGAGCCGGCGGGCGCGGCCTCGCTTGCGGCGGTGCTGAATCAAAAGCTGCCGCAGCTTGCGGGAAAACGCGTAGTGTGCTTGCTTTCCGGCGGAAATATAGACGTTGGCTTTATCCACAAGGTAGTTGAAAAGGGCCTTATAACGCGCGGACGGCTTATGCGTTTTCAGACCGTAATGAAGGACGCGCCCGGCAGTCTGCAGCGATGCTCCGCGATAATCGCGGAGTGCGGCGCGAACGTGATAATGGTTCAGCACGACAGAATGCACACGAATTTACAGCTCGGAGACGCGATTTTACACGTCGCGTGCGAGGTTTCAAGCGTTGAGCACGGCAAACAGCTGATCGCTGCGCTTGAAAAAGAGGGCTACCGCATTATTTCGGAGTCCTGATTGGAGGTTAATTTATGTTATTAACAGGCGCACAAATACTGATTCAGTCGCTGCTTGACCAGGAGGTTGACACACTGTTCGGCTACCCAGGCGGCGCGGTGCTGAACATTTACGACGAGCTTTATCGCCGCCGTGACGAGCTGCGGCACATACTCGTGTCGCACGAGCAGGGCGCGGCGCACGCGGCGGACGGCTACGCCCGCTCAACAGGCAAAACCGGCGTTGCGCTCGCGACCTCCGGTCCGGGCGCGACAAACCTTGTAACAGGAATAGCGACGGCGCATCACGACTCCGTGCCGCTTGTCGCGATAACGGGCAACGTAACGCTCGACCTTATCGGGCGTGACAGCTTTCAGGAGGTGGACATTGTATCCATCACAAATCCGATTGTAAAGCACAACTTTTTTGTGACCTCGGCAGAGGAGCTTTCTGAAACCATTCGTCAGGCGTTTGAGATCGCAAATTCCGGCCGCAAAGGCCCCGTGCTTGTGGATATACCGAAGGACATAACCGCCGCAAAAGCGGAATTCATTCCCGCGCCGCACTTTACAGTTCGGCCCAACCCCTCGCCGGACGAAAGCTCGCTTGAAGCGGCGGCGCGTCGCATTGACGCGGCAAAGCGTCCGCTGATATACTGCGGCGGCGGCGTGACATTTTCGGGCGCGGCGGCGGCTCTCGGCGCGTTTGCCGAGCAAATTCAGGCGCCTGTTGTGTCGAGAATGATGGGACTCGGCTCAATATCCGCGAAATCGCCGCTGAATCTCGGGCTTGTCGGAATGCACGGAGCACCAGCCGCAAATATGGCTGTCGGCGCGTGCGACCTGCTGATTACAGTCGGAGCGCGGTTTTCAGACCGTGTTGCCGGCAATCGCGGCGGCTTTGCGGCAAATGCCGGCATCATACATATAGACATTGACAGAGCGGAGCTTTCCAAAAACGTAAGGTCAGACCTTTCGATTGTCGGCGACGCGGGAGTGTGCCTGACTGAGCTGCAAAAACGCGTGCAAAAGGCCGACCACTCCGGGTGGCTCGCCGAAACGGACGGCTTTTGCCGAAGCCGCGCCCTGCCGGACACAAAAAGTCCAAAGAGCGCGATAAACCCGCGCGAGGTGATAACAACTGTCGGAGAGCTTGCGCCGAAAGACGCGATTGTTGTAACGGACGTCGGACAGCACCAGATGTATGTCGCGCAGTACTATCCGTTTACGGCGCCGCGAACCTTTTTAAGCTCCTGCGGTCTCGGCACGATGGGCTACGGCATGGGCGCGGCAAACGGCGCGGCTGTCGGAAATCCGGGGCGGCGCGTTGTGCTGTTCACGGGCGACGGCAGCTTTCATATGAACCTTGCGGAGCTTGCGGTCGCGGTCAGCCAAAACCTGAAGATCCTCGTGATCATTATGAACAACAGCGTGCTGGGAATGGTTCACCAGTGGCAAAAGCTGTTTTATAACGGCCGGTATTCATCAACAGAGCTTGACCGAAAAACCGATTACGTAAAGCTTGCAGAGGCGTTCGGAGCGCGCGGCCTGCGGCTGACGCGCAGCAAGGACATCCGCGCAGTGATAGCGGACGCGCTTTCGACAGACGGCCCCTGCGTTATAGACTGCCAAATCCCGCCGAGCGAGCGCGTATTCCCGATTATCCCGCCGGGCGGCGGCACAGAGGATATGATTTACGGAGAGGGGGAGTAATAAAATGAAGGAACGCATTTTTTCAATAATCGTCCAGAACCGTTTCGGCGTTTTGGCAAAGGTATCGTCGCTTTTCAGCAGACGCGGCTGCAACATCCGTTCTCTCACGGTATTCGAGACGCAGGAGCCCGGCCTTTCGCGAATGACAATCGTCTTTGCCGAAGAGGACGAAAAGGCGCTGCAAATTTATCATCAGCTCGGCAAGCTTGAGGACGTAAAACGCGTCGCCCTGCTTGCCGAAATGGAAATATAGCTTTATAAATTTTACTTATTGGAGAAAAATAAAATGGTTAAAATGTTTTACGACAGTGACTGCAATCTCGGCCTGCTTAAAGGCAAGCGCGTTGCGGTAATCGGCTACGGCTCGCAGGGACACGCTCACGCGAACAACCTCA
>JAISTA010000038.1 GCA_031272845.1 Oscillospiraceae bacterium | reverse complement strand
TTGCACCACCGCCGTAGCCCGGCATAAAAAAAGATTTGCTTCTTTCTAAAAGAAGTCGCCCCTTTTTGGTTACTTTTTCCGGCGAAGCGGAAAAAGTAACCGCCCGCCGCGTAGGCGCTTCAGCAGTGAGCCGAAGAACAGCCGAGTCCAAATTCCAAACTCTGCACCCCGCCCCAAACAGAGAACTTTTCGTTCCCGCCGTGAGTTTACCGTATAAAAGAACCACCACTCGCGCGGCCGAATCCCAATTCCAATTCCGAACACCGCACTCTGCGCCGAACAGAGAACACTTCGTTCCCGCCCATAGGTTTGCGTGTAAAAGGACACGAAGCTCCCCTTCAAAGCCACCCGCCGGGAAATACAAGATGTGGTATAGACCGCCTCTAAGGTACTAAATGTAGTGCTTAAATGCCATAATGCGACCCGAAACGACCTGTTTCACATGCCTCCGGTCAGCTTTTTATGTGAAAAACGCTTGACAGCTGTGAGAAAACGTACTATTATACGTGTAACAAAGTGTATCTAAGTGGGGCAAAAACCCATTAATTGCAGGGAAGCAGAGCTTGAAACCATTCTATGGGAAAAAAATCCATAAGATTGACGACAAAAATCGTCTGACGATTCCGTCAATGCACAGAGAGTGCGTTGAGGGCGATTTTCTGCAGCTCATACACTTAAACGGAGAGTATATCGCGGGTTTTTCGCAGGAGGGCTGGACGAGCTTTGACAAGGGGCTGATAAAGCAGCGCCGCGAGGGAAAGCTGACGCTCGACCAGGTTAAGCTAATCCGCGCGAATTCCGTTCGCTGTGATATTGACGAGGCGACCGGACGTATAATCCTGCCGAAGGACCTGATTCAAAAGGCAAAGCTGGGCAAGGAAATCTGGATCGTCGGCGACGGCGACAGGCTCCGCTTTTATAACAAGGAAGCGTGGGAGGCGTTCGAGCAAAGGAACAGCTACGCGGACTTTGACTTTGAGGCTATGCAGGCCGACATGGAGCTTGCTGACACGGACGATGTCTGATAATGCGCACGCGGAGGAGCGGCCGCACGTACCAGTCTTGCCGGACGAGGTGATAAGCGGACTCGCGGTTAAGCCCGGCGGAACTTACATTGATTCTACGTTTGGCAGAGGCGGGCATTTTTCGCAAATCGCAAAGCGGCTGACGGACGGGCGAATCCTCGGAATCGACCGCGACCGCGAGGCTATTGAATACGCAAAACGGCATTTTCCGGGAGGAAACACGCGGGTCGTACACGGCAGGTTTTCGCAGATAGCGGAGCTTGCGGCGGAAAACGGCATAAGCTGCGCGGACGGTATTTTGCTGGATGCGGGAGTGTCTTCACCGCAATTTGACGACAGCTCAAGGGGCTTTACCTTTAGGACGAGCGGGACGCTCGATATGCGGATGGATACGGCGGACAGCCTGACCGCAAAAGAAATTGTGAACACCTATTCAAAGGAACGGCTCGTAGCAATCTTCCGCGATTACGGCGAGGAACGCTTTGCGGTGAGAATTGCGGACGCAATTATACGGCGGCGCGAAAGGGCTGAGCTTGAGACAACAGAGGAGCTGTCTGAGCTGATAAAGGCGGCGTATCCGGCGAAATTCCGGCGCGATAAGCACCCGGCAAAAAAGGTTTTCATGGCAATACGCTATGAGGTCAATTCCGAGGTTCAGGAGCTTACAAAATTCCTTGAGACTGCCCCGGGACTTCTGAAAAAAGGCGGCAGACTGGCGGTAATCAGCTTTAATTCAATCGAGGACAGGCTGGTCAAAACAAGCTACTCGCGTCTTGCGGACGGCTGTGTTTGCCCGAAGAACAGACCCTGCGTTTGCGGGTTTGTGCAGAAATACAGGACGGTCGGCAAGGTGATAACGGCGGGGCGGGACGAGCTTTTGCAAAATCCGCGCTCGGCTCCGGCGAAGCTGAGAATACTGGAGCGAATTGCGGATTAGAATCCCGCGCTTGCTTATGTATAGATAAAAAGATAACCAGGATTAAAGAGCAAACAGACAAAGAAAGCCAAGATGAAAGAGCGGCAATAAAAAGACAGCAAAAAGGAAAGCGCCATCAACTACGGAGGTCGTCAATGGACAGAAGCGCAACAACAAATTTTAATTACAACGAAATAGCTTACCGCGGATTTTCTGCGATTAACAAGGCTGAAGCGCTAAACGAAGACGGCACAACCGTAGCCGGCTTTGCAAGGCAGCTTTTCGGCGGCGGTACGGCGGTTGGCGAGCGCAGGTATCAGTACGGCTATTCCGGCGCGCCCGGTTACGAGGACGCGGACGAAGAGGAGTACACAGAGCCGGGAGTGCGGCCGCATATTAACCCGAAGGAAGCGATGGAGTCGCGTCTGCTGTACAGAAGAAAGGTGGCGTTCAACAAATTTCTGGGTGTAGTTGCGGTCGTCGTTATCGCCGTGTTTATCGCGGCGGGAATGCAGGCAAAGCAAATTGCCGAAATTTCGTCCGCGCTCGGCTCATCGTCACCTGCGGCGGCAGGAAACGCGGGCGGGATTCTGAATGAAAGCTACGCGCTTGCCGGGGAGAACAAGACTCTCGACAACGAGCTGAAGAGAATGTATACAGAAGAAGACATAGCGGATATTGCGGAGGAGCTTGGCATGACGCCGGGCGAGCCCGAATATGTCGGTAAGTTCGGCTCGGACGGCCGCTATACAGCTGCGGAAGGAAACTGACAGAGCAGATACACCGGATAATTAATACAATCGTTTTCTCCTTTCCCGCATAGCAAGGCGCCGTGAGCGCTTTGCTATGTTTGGGTTAGTGGGGGCGGCGACAAAATACCGCAAAAAACGCGGAGATATCATGGTATAATCAATTGACTGTACCAGTAGGTGCTGACACTGCCCGTTCAACGGCGTTTTGAAGCAAACCTTGACGCTTTTTGGATCGTCATCCTTGTTGGGTGCCATGCGCCGGCGTTCTGCTTGCCGAAAATTACTCAAAATTTGTCTTGGAACCACCTGCCTCAGGGCAGCGTCAACAGCCGCTGACAAAAAACAAAAAATATCGCGCGGCGGCGGGGCATATAATTCAGTTAAAGGCTAAATCTATGTACAGGTGCCTGCACCGAAAGCTTTCGCGTGAGGCGTGCGGCGGGGGAATTGGCCGGGAGGAAGGGTATGCCGGGAAAAAGAATAAAAAAGAAAATCAGAAAAACAGAAGCGCTTATAAACAAAAGCCAAAGAATCCGCGTGACTGTTTTGTACGCCTTTGCGATTGCGGCGTTTTTAGCGCTCGGCTACAGGCTGTTTGACTTGCAGGTTCTGCGGTACGGGGAGCTCTCGGATAAGGCGATTCAGCGGCAGACGCGCGACACGACGATTACGGCGCAGCGCGGCGCGATATACGACAGGCAGGGACGGCTTTTGGCAATGTCAGCGTCTGTATCCAACGTCGAGATCGACC
>JAISTA010000020.1 GCA_031272845.1 Oscillospiraceae bacterium | reverse complement strand
TCTGAACGGCTTTGCAATGTAAAGCCGCTTTTTTGATTTTGCAGGCTCTTTGCCCCGCGCTCTATTTGTTTATTCTGCGTATAGCCTCAACGGGGTCAACTCGCGCGGCACGGTAAATTGGTATGATACCTGCCGCCGCCGTAATCAGAACGGATACGACAAACCCAACTGCTGCGGAAAAACCGTTAAAGCTCAAAAGCGCGAAATATTGCTCGTAGCTCTTGTCGTTCTTGCTTAAATATACGACCGCTACGGCGATAACAACCGCCGCTGCGTATGAAATCAGCGCCGTGCCGACAAGCTCAAACAGCGTAAGCTTGACTATCTCGGATTTCCTTACTCCTATCGCCTTGAGTGTACCGGTTTCTTTTTTTCGCCCCCGGCTGCGCAGACTGTACAGCAGCATAAACATAACGGCGACAAGCGTTATCGTAATAGCGGACATCGCGGTCAGCGACGCCTGTAACCGGTCGATTCTATCCGTTACCCATGTCCATTCGCTTGTCTCGTCAAGCTCTTCAACGCTGTATTCGGGAGACAGGTCTCTGACCATGCTCGCGACGTAGCCTGCGTCGTCAGGCGATTTTGCGGTTATCATTAATGCCGACGGCATCAGCGGGATAAAGTCCTCTCCGGGGTTTTGCTCCTTGTTCTCCTCTACAATTTTAATCAGCTTTTCATACGGGATTCGGATGAGGTTGGGTGAATGACCGCCTCGCTGTTTAAGGTTTCCAACAAAATATCTCCGGAGTATCCCCGCGATTTCTCCTTCGAAAGTTGCCGCCTTGTAATTTGTGGCGTCCGTTTCTTTTCTAACTATTCCTTCCGTGCCGGGAATTGAAACTCCGATTTTATATGGATAGCTTTTGACAGGTACAGCGCAAGTGATTCTGATTGTTTTTCCGATAAGCCTTGACATATCCTCCGTCAGCGCCTGCGCCACGCGGTAATCCAAATAAATTGCGTCCGGACTGTCAGACGCTTTGCCGTATTCCAGCGTCGGCGCAATGTCGTCCTCCGGAAAAAAAGGTTCGACACTGAAATCTGTTGCAGGATCGTCATAGCTTTGAGAATCACGCATCTCAAACTTAAATTCCGCGCTGTACAGCACCTTTTCTCCATCCAGCACTGAAATTAAAGACTGTCCGCCGGGATTTTCCGCATATGTACCGTCGTCAGATTCGCTGACGGTCAAGCCTGTATATGAAAACGAGTAAAACGGCAGTACGCTCTCAACTTCGTCTATCGCGGCAATTTCGTCAATCTGCTCCTGAGTCAGCGACCTATTAACGTCAATATCGACAGGCATGCCGTCCTCAAAAATATTGTTGACCATAAATACATTTCTGTCGGAAGAATAATCTAAAATCGCCTCAATATTTGCCTTTGTCATACCGCCGTAGTCGGCCGTGAGCATAATAAAGGCCGTCACGACCGTCATAATACCGGCAAACACGCGGTTAAACCATTTGTCCCCTATCCTCTTTTTTGTGTAAAAGGCGGCGAACCGCAGGCCGCCTTTCCGGAGCTTTTTCCGGGCGGGCTCTGCGTTTTGTCCGGGGCTCGCGCTCTTTTCAGAAGAAAGTCCTTGTTCCAAAACAAGCTTTTTGTCGCTTATCTGATACAAAACGTCAGCCGCCTGCGCCACCTTTTCGTCGTGCGACACAATGACGACTACCTTGTTCATCTCGTGCGCCAGCTTGCCGAACATTTCAAGCACCATTGCGGTGTTTTCACTGTCAAGCGAGGCCGTCGGCTCGTCAGCCAGTATAATGTCCGCCCCGTTTGCCATCGCCCTCGCGAGAGCAAGGCGCTGCTCCTCTCCGCCGGAGAGCGTATCCGGGTAGTCGTGCGCCAGCTCGGAAAGGCCGACAAAGCCCAAAAGCTCACCGGCGCGCCTTTTCGCCTTATAGCGCACGGCGCCGGCCGCTATCTGCGGGGCGATCAGGTTGTCCTCTGCCGAAAGGTTCTCGAGCAGGTTGCTTTGCTGAAAGACAAAGCCGACATTTTTCAGGCGAAAGTCCGCCTTTTCGCTGTCTCGCAGGCTTGACACGTCCTGCCCGTCAAATTTATATATAAGCCCGTCTGTGGTTTGCATGAGACCCAAAACGTGCAGCATAGACGATTTTCCGGATCCGGAGACTCCGCGTATAACGGAAATTGCCCCGCGCGGAAAATCGGCGGACGCGTCCCGCAAAATTGTCCGCTTGTCGTATGTAATTGTGAGATTTCGTACAGAAAGCATAGTAATGCTCCTTTTGTGTTAATACCAAAGTGTGCAAATTAAAGCGCGGGCGGACGGCAAAAATGCCGCCCGCCCTAAATCTTGTTCGGTTAGAAAAAATAGCAATAGGATGTATAGTTCCAATCTCCGTTGCCGTATTGAGTTAACGCATTTCCGACAGCGTCTTTTGGCACAGCATGCCAATTTCCTCTGGCAGCTTCTCCGCGGGTATCGCCTTGTGTCGTCCAAGCTCTTCCCCAACTGTAAGATGCGGCATTTGATCCGGTTACTCCGGCGCTATACTTCCAAAAAGCATCGTCTAATTTATACCACAGACCTACAGCCGTTACACGCGAAACACCGCCTATGTGCTGTCCGCTGGCATAAAATTTAAACTCGAATTTTGCCGTGGAATCGTTCGGATGGGACTTAGTGACAGCTGGTGCACGATACGTCGCACCGTGTTTATCGTTTATTTCTCTAACTGTTGCCGATGCCGGTATGGCAAACAGCGCGGACGTGAGAGCCACTGTCAGGCAGACAGCGGTGAGCTTCTTAACTAACTTCATTTTGATACTCCTTTATGTAATAATTAGTAAAGCAAGCCTCGTTCCGGAACGATTATTTGGCTTTAGCCCAATTATAACAAATATGTTACGAGGAAAGTTGTATTTTTTTTTTTTTTTTGTATTATTTTACGATATTTTGGTTTTTACGTCGAAAAACATAAAAAACCGGGGTGCGAAACTCGCGTTTCGCACCCCGGTTAAATTCTATTTCACGCCTAAGCTATCCGGCGGGCTCCCCTACTCGTCGTCGTCAAACGCCTCGTCCAGCACGGTGTACTGGAAAAACTCCGGGTTCCAAGCAAGCTTAATGCGCGTTGTGGGGCCGTGGCGGTTTTTCAGGATCTTGAGCTCGCCGGTGCGCTCCTCAACCTTGCGGTTCAGCGCCAAAACAACGTCAGCGTCCTGCTCGATCGCGCCGGATTCGCGCAGGTCGGAGAGCTGCGGCGTTTTGTCGGTGCGCTTTTCCGTTTCGCGCGAGAGCTGCGACAGGCACACAACGGGCACGTTCAGCTCCTTGGCCATGATCTTGAGGTTGCGCGCGTTGTCTGATACAAGCTGCTGGCGGTTGTCGTAGTTAAACTGCCGGTTTTTCGCGGAAAGTCCGTTCATCAGCTGCAAATAGTCGATCACGATAAGGCCGAGCTTTTTTACCCTGCGGCACTGCGCGTTGATGTCCGCAACGGTCACGCTCGGGTTGTCGTTCGTCAAAATGTTCAGCTCAGAGAGCAAAACAGAAGCGTCCGCAATCGCGTTAATGTCAGCCGGCTCCATTCTGCCCGTTTTCAGGCGCTTACCGTCCACCCGCGCCTGCTGCGCGATAAAACGCATCGCGATTTCCTCGCGGCTCATCTCAAGTGAGAATATCGCGACGGCGCCCTCCTCCTTGCGCATATGCCGCGCCGCGTGCAGCGCCATGTTCAGCGCGATCGCGGTCTTTCCGATGCCGGGGCGGGACGCGATAATGACCAGGTTTGTTCTGTTAAGACCCATCATCGCCGTGTCAAGAGCCTCAAACCCCGTCGGGATCCCCGTAATGTCGCCGCGTCCGTCCTTAGCCTCGATTATGTCCTGATAAACGGCGGAAACAGTCTGCGAGAGCGGCAAAAGCTCACGGTCAGCGCGGTCGCGCCGCAGGTCAAACACCTTTTTTTCGGCGCTGTTGAGTATGTAATCCGAGCCGCCGGAGCCGTCCGCCGCCATGTCGCGGATCTCGCCGCCCGCGTCATACACGGCGCGCACAAGCGACGTATCCTCAACAACGCGGACGTATTCCATCACGTTTTCGGCAGTCGGCGTGAGTGAAATCAGGTCAAGCAGATACTGCGGGATCGACTCTGTGAGCGTCCCGTCGTCCTTCATGCGCGCCTGAACGGTTATGGGGTCAACAACGCGTCCCGCAAGGAATTCACTGTAAATTGCGGAAAAAACGGACTTATTCGTTTCGGAGTAAAAGTCGGCCGGCTTCAGGCGGGCGCACACCTCGGGTATTCGGCGCTCGTCAATCAAAAGTGCGCCGAGCACCGCCTGCTCGGCGGCCTCGGCGCGCGGAACCGTGCCAATAGAGAATTTTTCTTCAGGCATCTTTGGTTTTTGTCAGGCCTTTACCTGCTTGCCGCAATAGCGCGGCTCTTCTGTAATCACACGCGTACTAAATAT
>JAISTA010000161.1 GCA_031272845.1 Oscillospiraceae bacterium | reverse complement strand
GCCGTCCCCTACGGAAGCCTCAAGGCAACGGGGACGACACTGCACCGCAAGCTACACCCAACACCACCACAACACCCGCCGCGCCGGAAGACGCACCAATCTCCAGCACAACGTGCGGCAGCGATCGTAGCAGTACCATCCTTCCGGTTACCACCCCCACCGCAGTCCGCGCACACTAATAGCCTAACCTAAGTCTTTAGCCCCGCGACAGGCTTCGCCCCTGCGTGCGGCGGTGCTGAAGCATTCGCCGCGACCACCGCACTTTGCGCGGTGTGGGCAGGGTCTACATTGCAGCTACCCCACATGCCCGGCATAAAGCGATTTTGCTTCTTTTCTCATGAGAAAAGAAGTCGCCCCTTTTTGGTTACTTTTTCCGGCGAAGCGGAAAAAGTAACCGCCCGCCGCGTAGGCGCTTTTGCTGTGAACCGAAGAGCAGCAACATCCCAATTCCAAACACCGCACTTCGCCACAAACAGAGAACTTTTCGTTCCCGCCGATAGATTGGCGTATCAAAGAACACCAACCCCGCAGCAAACCCAAAGCATCCAAGCAAAAACACCGGAGGAACGCATTCCCCCGGTGTTTTCCTTATTTCCCGCGCATTTCAGCTTTTAGGCGTGCGCCGCGGCAGCGCCCTCCCGCTGGTAAAAAAACATATACTGCTGCGCAATCCCGGCATGCGCGCCGAAAACGCGCGGGTCAAAGCCGTCGCCGCAATTCTCGCGAATCGCCTTTTTCATCCATGTGTCAATCGGGAAGCTGTCCAGATGCCCCAGCCCGAACAAATTTACGCAGGAGGCGACCTTCAGCCCTATCCCCTGCATTGACATAAGCGTGCGCAGTGAAAGCTCACTGTCCGCGCGGCAGAGCGCGTCCAAATCCAGTGCGCCGGAATCGACCGCGCGGGCGGCCGAGAGTATGTATTTCGCGCGGTAGCCGGAGCGCAGGGGAGCAAGCTCCACCTCTGAAAGACGGGCGAGCGCGTCCGCGTTCGGAAACGCAAAGTACTCCTCGCCGCCGGCTGATACGCGCCGCTCTCCGAAAAGCCGGGACAGGTTTTCGACAATCGACATAATGCGCGGGATATTGTTGCACTGCGAGATTATGAACGAAATCAGCGCCTCAAACGGCTCTTGGCGCAGTATGCGAATGCCCGCGCCGAATTCCGCCGCCGCGCGGAAATATTCGCTCTGTCCGGATATGTTACGGCGAATTTCCCCGTAGTCGCGCGCGAAATCGAAGTATTCCTCCCAGCGCGCAAAGTCGCGGGCGGAATCTGCGCCGTCAGACAAATCCTCAATCAGCGCGCCGTCCTCCGCAAGGCCGACGGACAGCAGCCTTCCCGCAACAACGCCCCTGTACTGCTCCTCTCCCGTCGGTCTCCAGCGAAAGCACTGGCCGCAGGTGAAAATCTTCGTCGGCGAAAAATCCGAAAGACCGGAAACCACTGTTCTTTGACCGTCATAGCGAACGTTCGTCATGGCGTGCTCCTGCTTTTGGCGGTCAGCTTCATTATCGGCAAGCCGGCCGCGTGGAATTTTGTTTCATAGTCCGTCATCAGCTCCGCGATACCGTTTTCGTGCAGGTTCCGCGAAACCTGCGTTAGCTCAAAGCCGTTTTGCGGCACTGTTTCAAGTGAAAACTCAAACAGCGGCACATTGTCCGTCTTAAAGTGAAGCGCGCCGCCGGGGCCCAGGATTTTGCGGTAAAGCCGCAAAAAATCCGGCGCTGTCAGCCGCCGCTTCCAGTGACGCGCCTTGTGCCACGGGTCGGGGAAGTTGATAAAAATCCGGTCAACCTCGCCCTCGCCGAAAAACTCTGTTAGTGCCCGCGCGTCGCCGATTATAAAACGCGTATTTGCAACGCCCGGCTCCGCCGCCGCACGCTCCATTGCGACGACCGCCGCCTCGGCGGACAGCTCGACCGCAACGACGGCACAGTCCGGATTTTCCTCCGCAAGCGCACGCGTAAACGCGCCCTTGCCGCAGCCCAGCTCAAGGTACAGCGCGGTCAGCCCGCGTCCGGCAGCGCGGCTCATTTCTTCCCGCCATTTGCCGCGAAGCGCTTCCGGCGAGGTCTCCTGAAGCTTTGCCGTGCGCTCAAGGCGCGGGATCAAATTCGGTTTTTTGCGCATCCGCACTTTGTTCTTCCTCCGTGTCATAAAGCCCCGCGACGGATATTCCGTAAATATCGGCCGGCGCGAGCCCGTACATGTCAAGGTCGGAGTTGTAAACGTCCTTTTTCGCAGTCTCCGGAGCGTGGTAAAGCTCCGGCACAGAACCGCCTTTTTTGCCGTAAACGTCCTCCGCGCCGGAATACAGCCCGGAGATATTCGGTTTATAGATGTCGTCTTTTTTCAAGAAGCTCCTCCGAACCCGGATTTTTTTGCGCAGCAGTCCCCTAAGCGCCCATATCCATAGCGGTCTGCTTTTGCTTGTTGCGCCCGTGCGTTATCAGCCAGATGACCGCCGCAAAGACTACCGCGATTCCTGCTGCGAACAAAAACCGCAGGGCGGTTGATTCGCCGAAAAACGCCTTTGTCACGGCCGTTATGACGTAAGGATTCACAAACCCGCCGGCAGAGGGCGCGACCGCGTTCGAAATCGCCGTCGCCATAGAGGAGTTCGACGGGTCAACATAGCGCGACACGCCGTAAACCACCTGCGGCGCCATCCACGACATAGACGAGCCCGCAATAAACATGGCGGCAAACGCAACAAACACCGCGATTTGCGGCACAAGCAAAAATGACAGGCCGAGCAGCAAAAATCCAAAGGTCAGCATTGAAAGGCTGAGCACCATAACATAATCGCCGATCTTGGCCGAGATCCTGCCGAACAAAATGCCTGAGCAAACGCCGCCCGCCATCTGAGCCGCGACCGCGATTCCCGCAAACGAGGGGTTGTCCTGCCCCAAAAGGGCAAAATGCGTCGAGATATTGCTAGCGCCGGTTGTGTAAAGTATCATAAAAAAGAACAGGCATACGGCGTAATAGTAAATCCGCGCCGGCATTTTCGTTTTCGCCGCGCCAGTGCGGGACGAGTAGTTTACGCGCTTAACCTTCGGCAGCGTAAAATAGGCGAACGCCGCGACGGGAAATCCGACGAGCATGACCGCGTAGCCGCCGTACCAGCAGACTGCGGTCAGCAGTCCGCCGATAAGGCTCATCGCC
>JAISTA010000155.1 GCA_031272845.1 Oscillospiraceae bacterium | reverse complement strand
GTCGCGTCGAGTTTTTCAAGAAGGCCCATGGCCCCCAGGGCGGTCATGGCTTTTTCCCGGCTTTCGCTGTCCGAACAGCAGGCGAAAGCGGCTGCCCGTGCCGGGATTCGAAAAGTTAGGCCCCTCCGCGTCCCACTCCCAGTTATCCTCAAGCGCCATAATTGTCTCGACCTGAACCGCGCCGTCAGTCAGCTCGCCGCCGTTTTTCGGGACAAGCGCTCCCGTTTCGGGGTCAATCGCAAGGTTCGGGTAGTAATACCGTGCGGCGTACAGCAGATTTGACTTGTTAAAAGACACAAACGCGCCGTTTGAATGGTCCTTGGTGTAAAATTCGAGCCGCGCGACGCTTGACAGATCCACGCCCGATATTTGCAGAAAGTCAGTCAGAGCAAAGCCTCTTGCGGAGTCTATGGCTATCCTGCTTCCCGAAAAATAGCTGTATACGCTCTGCTGCGTCGGCAGCATGCCGCCGTACAAATCGTCCAGCTCCGTCCAGTGGAACGTGGTCTTTAGGTAGTACGGCCCTCCGGCATAGCCGACGTACACCGAAAGCGTGTCCGTTACGGAATCGGCGCGCGCTGGCGGCGCGGGAACCAGCAGTATTACAAATATAAGCGCGATTATCGCGGTGATTCGCTTCAAAGCGTCCTCCGTGCGCGGCCTTTTTGTGCTGTGACCGCGTAATTTTTTCGTCCGAATAATGCGTTTTCAGCCGGAAACCATTTTTGCGGTCTCCGGCTGAAAGGATTGTGCTTCGCGCTGAAATTCGCGGCTTACAGCAAAGACAGCTTGTAAAGCAGCGTTACAACCTCGGCGCGTGTCGCGTCCGCAAGCGGTGCGGCGACTGTTGCCGAGCGTCCGGTAATCAGGTTGCTTGCAACAGCCCACGCAAAGGCGCCCGTCGCCCAGCCGCTGACCTCTCCCGCGTCCTCAAACTTGGCAAGAACGCTAGCATCGCCGGCCGCCGCGCCCTTGTAGTTGCGCAGGATGACCGCAATCTGCTCACGCGTAATCGGATTGCCGGGGCCGAACTCAGTTGCTGAAAGGCCGGACACGATTTTGTTCTCATAAGCCCAGTTAAACGCGTCCTGATACCACACGACCGCTGCGTCTGTGAACGGGTGCTTTACGGTTGCTGCGGGCTTTCCTGCGAGGCCGTACAGCATTTGCACGAACTCCGCGCGCGTTGTTTTGTCGCCGGGTGCAAAGGTCGTCGCAGATTTGCCCGCGACAATGCCGTTCTGGAACGCGTACTCAACAAAGGAGTAGAACCAGTCGCCAGGCTTTACGTCGTCAAACTTCATCTCGGGCTTGGGGCCGGGCTTATCCGGATCCTCAGGGTCTGCAGGATCGGCTGTCTTGGGGTATACAACGGTCAGCGTCTCGACCATATTCGCAAGGCGCGAGCCCGCCGCGTTTTGGCCTGTATACTGCGCCTCGGTTATGCCGAAGACAAAGCGCAGCGAGCCGGAATCATAAGCGTTTGCCGCGAGATTTGCGATCGTATCGTCAAGGCCGCCGCTCCACCAGTTGATTGCGATTCCGGAGGGGACTTCTGTTTTGCCGGCTTCGTCAATGTAATACTTTCCGGCTGTAATGACCGTGTAGGTTGAGGAAACCTTATATCCGTCAATGCCAACCGTGTCAAGCGCCGCGCCGTCGACCCATTTGTCTGCAATTCCGGCATTTGCAAGCAGTGTGTCAAGCGAAACGAGATTTGTTGCGACAACACCCTGCCAGGCGGTGCCTTTGTAGAACTGGTATCCAAGACCGCTTGCGTAGTCCTGCTTTAGCGCTGCGAGCTCTGCTGCCTTGTAAGACTTTGCAAGCACTGACGCGCTGCCCTCCTCCTGCGAGTAGACGTACAGTACGGGGGACTCCGGATAAATGACGGTGAGACGGTTAACGGTTTTGGCAAGGCGGGAGCCGCCCTTATAAATACCGTTTCCGCCGTCGGGAAGGTCAAACGGTCTGCCGAAAAGAATTCTCGGGTCATTGCTTGTAACGGCGGTTTCAAGAGCAAATACCGCCGGAACCAATTCAGGAGCACCGCTCGCCGGATGGTAGTAGTTTCCGGCGTCAATCTGCGCCTTTGTATAGCTTTGCGCGTAATTGTCGATTGCCTGTATTTTGAGCGTTGAAGCTTCAACCCACTTGTCCGCAATTCCGGCATTTGTAATAAGGTCGTCAAGCTCAACATATTTCAGCGCTTCAACAATGCCGCCGCTGCCGCTGTTGTAGGTATATTGCCCCTCGGTCGCGATTGCCTCAAGCTTTGCCGCAGTGTATTCCTTAACCTTGATCGGCTGTCCCGCGCTGCCGTTTTGAGCGTACACAGTCAAAACGACGGGATCCGCCGCCTTTGCCGACACGAGCATTCCCGCAAAAAGCGAGAACACCATAGTAAGCGAAAGCAGCAGTGACAGTGCTTTTCTTTGTTTCTTCATATTGTGTCTTCCTTGTAAATAATTTTTTGCTTCGCGCCGCGCCCCGTGCCGTCTTTTAGCCGCATACACCACCTATCGCCTGCCACTGCCAAACCCGCGAATTGCCGCAAATAAAAAGCAGTGCCTTTTGCGAAAATCGACGCAAAAGGCACTGCGAATATAATATTTGCAGGGCATTCACATCTTTCCGCCCGGATAACAGCCTGGGTGGCTGTTCCCGAAGTAAGGGATTGGCGTTTCCGCGCGTCCCCCGTGAGCATTTCAGCTCAGACCAATCGGTCATAGGCAAAAGCCGTTAGACCGAAAGGTTCAGATTGTGTTTTGTATGAAGTTAAGAACGGCTTGCGGCCTGCCGCGAACCTTTATGAATATATTATGACAGGATACTTCTTGTTTGTCAAGAGGTTATTTCACGGCGGCGGGACAAATTTTCGCGGTGTTACTTCAGCGAGGAATTCGCCAGCATTTGCGCCGCTTCCTCGACGGACAGGTCGTACTGCCAGAAAACGCGGAAGCACTCCTGCGCTTTTTCCGCAATATCGTAGTCGTACACGTCAGGGTAAAGCAGATTGCCGAGCCACCAGATGCCGAGCACCATATTGATAGACGGCGGGCTGGACATCCAGTTATACGGCATACCCGGAATCTCGTAATAGCGGCCGTTTTTGATTGCCGAAAGCTCCTGCCAGACGCGGTCGTTGCCGGCAGTATCATACACGCTGCCTGCCGCGAAGATTATGACCTCCGGGTCGAAGTTATACAGCTCCTCCATACTGATGATGTTTCCGCCGCCCCTGTCCGACACCTCGTTAACGGCAATCGCGTTTTTCGCGCCGATGAGCGGGATTACCTGCGCCTGCGTCGAGCCCTGCGCGTTTGTTGCGAGTCCCGACGTGCCGGAGGTGTACATTACGGAAATGCGCTCTTCCTCCGGTATTTTCGCGGCATTTGCGGCCGCCGCAGAGACTGTTTCGTCAATCAGCGAGGCAATTTCCTCGCCGCGCGCCGCCTTTTCGGAGAGAATCAAGCCGAGTGAGCGGTAGGCCGCCGCCATATCGTCAAGGTCGGCCTCGATAAAGATTACAGGAATGCCGGTTTGCTTTTGCAGCCTGTCCATATCCTTGCCGATACCTTCTTTTTTGTCGCCGAGGTCGATTATAACCTGCGGAGCGGCAGTCAGCAGCGCCTCCAAATTTATGGTGCTCTTGCTGCCGTACATCTGCCCCGTCGTCGGCAGCGTCATAAGCTCCTTTGGCATATACCTGTACTGTGCGGAGGACGGCGTGCTCGCAACGGACACCATATATTCCGGCGCAATCGTTGACAAAAACATCGTCGCAACCGCCCCGCTGGGCGCGACGCGCGTTACATCCTTCGGAATCAGCACCTCGCGCCCAGCGGAGTCTGTGAAGACCAGGCTGTTTTCATCCGGGTGTGGCGTTCCGCAGGAAGCTGCGGCGGTGACTAGCATTAGTGCCGCAATAATCACGGCAAGAAGTCTTCTTTTCATCGAGAGGATACCTATTATCTGTTGTAGGGCAGCGAAACGGAATGCTCCGCGCCGCCGATCGTGAGCTTGCCGACATACACGCCGATTCCGTACAGCTCGGACAGCGTCCGCTCCGTCAGCACCGCGTTCGGTTCGCCGAAGGTTAGGATTTTGCCGGATTTCAGCGCGAGAACGCAGTTTGCGTATTCAAGCGCGTGGTTCGGCTCGTGAGTCGAGAAAATGACGGTGTAGCCGTTTGCCGCAAGGTGCGTTATGCGCTCCATAACGCGGAAGCGGTTGCCGTAGTCGAGATTCGCGGTCGGCTCGTCCATAATCAGCACGCGCGCGTCCTGAATCAGCGCCCGCGCGATAAGGGCAAGCTGACGCTCTCCACCGCTGATTTTTTCAACGCCGCTTTCCGCAAGGTGCGGGATACCGAGAGTTTCGAGTATTTCAAGCGCTTTTTGCGTGTGCCGCTCATTGGGGCCGCGAAACGCGGGAAGACTGTTTGTCACGCCCATCAGCACCGTGTCAAGCACAGTGTAGTTAAACGTCGGCACGGAGGTCTGCGGGATGTAGGCGATTAGCTTTGCCGCCTCCGCGCGCGGCATACCGAGGATTTTTTTGCCGCCGACGGTAACGGTGCCGTCAGTCGGCGCGATAAATCCGAGCAGGCATTTGAACAGCGTGCTTTTGCCGACGCCGTTTGGGCCGAGAACCGCAAGGCAGTCTCCTGCGGCGGCAGAAAACGTCACTCCGGAGAGCACCTCGTGCGCGCCGTAGGATACGCAAAGCTTTACCGCGTCAATGCTCACGCCGCTGCCCTCCTGTCATAATGAGGTACACGAAAATCGGCGCGCCGACAAAGGACGTGAGTATCCCGAGAGGAAGCTCCGTAGTCGTTGCGATTCTCGCGATATTGTCAACCGCAAGCAGAAACGCCGCGCCGAGTATCGCGGACATCGGGATAATCCGGCGGTAGTCATAGCCGAAAATCAGGCGCACGAAGTGCGGAATTACAAGTCCGATCCAGCCGATCATTCCGGACACCGCAACGGACGCGGCGGTCATAAGCGTCGCGCACACAATCACCGCAAGGCGCAGCCCGGCGACGTTCACGCCGAGGCTTTTTGCCTCGTCCGCGCCCGTCGTCAGCAGATTTATCCGCCAGCGCAGGAGTATCAGCGGTATAAGCCCCGCCGCAATCGGTATGGCGGCAAAGGGCAGATCCTCAAGCTTGATTGACGACAGCGAGCCCATCAGCCAGTAGGTAATTGCGGGAAGTTGATTGTCCGTGTCTGCAATCAGCTTGATAAACGACGTTCCCGCCGAAAAAAGCGAGCTTATCATAACGCCCGCGAGCACGAGCGAAAGAGTCCCGTCCAGCCGGCTTGAGCGGCTGACGAGATACGCGAGCAAGACCGCGCCCATTCCGCCGGCAAAGGCAAGCGTCATAATCCCGAAGTAGTTCATTGAGAGCAGTATCGCAAGCGCCGCGCCGAAGCCGGCGCCCGTGGACGCGCCGAGAATATCCGGCGACACCATAGGGTTGCGGAACATTCCCTGATATGAGGCTCCGGCGGTGCTGAGCGCCGCGCCGATGAGCAGAGCCGCGAGGACGCGCGGCAGACGGATATATAGCGTCGCCGAGACCTCGCGCGAAATGTCCGACAGGTCGCCGCCTGTAAAGGGCGAGGTGAAAATGCGCCAAAAGCTCTCCGGGCTGACCTTGTACCGCCCCAGAAAGAACGACACAACGAAGACGGCGATAAGAGCGGCAGTAAGCGCCGCACAGCGCCGCGCGTACCGCGCCCGAACAGACGCGGAGGATATGAGCTTGTCGGTGTGGGTAAATTTCGGCATCAAATCGGGTCTTTTGCTGTAGTCATTTGTGACAGCGCGCCGTCGGAGCATGAGCGCAAGTCCGCGCCGCGCCGGGCGGGGTCAATTGAAACTATTCTACTCAACTCAATCGGTTTTGTCAAATCCGGTCGGCTTTCGGTGCGGAGCGTTGAAGAAAAAGGCGAGTGCACGGTGTTTTTTTCGGTACAATAAAGAGCAGCACGCCCTGCCGGAAACCCGGAGGACGTGCTGCTGGCTGCCGCAGAGCGGCTTTTGTCAGAGGGCTTTGCCCCTACTTTATCTTCGGAATGTCCTTATCAAACGAGGGGTTCAGCGCGTAAATGTTCTTCTGCTTTGCGCGGTCGCGCACAAGGCCGAGGCCTTCGCCGAAGCGCTGGTAATGCACAATTTCGCGCTCGCGAAGAAAGCGGATTACGTCGTTGACCTCAGGGTCGTCTGACAGGCGCAGAATATTGTCGTACGTCTTGCGCGCCTTTTGCTCAGCGGCCAAATCCTCAGTAAGGTCGGCGATCGTGTCGCCGGTGGAGGCGATACCGTCCGCGCCCCACGGCGTTCCGCCGGCCGAGACGGGGTAAATGCCCGCCGTGTGGTCGATGAAATACGCGTCGTAGCCGGACTTTTCGATCTCATCCGGGGTAAGGTTGCGCGTGAGCTGATAGACCAGCGTGCCGACCATCTCAAGGTGTCCGAGCTCCTCGGTGCCAATATCGGTCAGCAGTCCCTGGAGCTCGCGGTATGGCATGGTAAACCGCTGCGACAGGTACCGCACGGACGCGCCCAGCTCGCCGTCCGGCCCGCCGTACTGGCTCATTATTATCTTTGCCAGGCGCGGGTTCGGGTGCGTGATTTTTATCGGATACTGCAATCTCTTTTCGTATACAAACATCTATCTTGCCCCTCCCAAAACCCACGGAAAGTCCTTCTGAGTCCAGTCGTAGTCCGAAAAGTCCGTCAGGTCGTCAATTTTCAGCGCGCCGTAGCGCTTGACGTATTCGGCGTGTGCCGTGTTTTGCAGCGCGAGAAGCTCCTTGAGGATGTTAAAGCCCTCAGCGTCGCGAGGGTGCGTGTCAAGGTACAGCGTCAGCTCGTTTGCGGCAAAGCCGATTGCGTACAGCTCGCCGGCCGGAGTTCCGGCAAGCACGTTCGGCACGCCGGGATTCTGCGTTATGCCAAAAGGCAGGTCAAGACCCGGAAAAAGCGTTCCGCGCGCAAGCCCGTCCTCGGGCTTGTACTGCACCGTGCTCGTGGTTTGGCGCGGCACAATCGCGTACGCAAGCGGAGCCTTGTGCCCCGGAGAAAGCTCACCCTCCAGATAGGCGTTGTTGTCCTGTACTGTTTGTGTGTTGTATTCTATTGTTTTTTCCTCCGTACAGAAGTAATACCGGAAGCCAAAGCGGCAACCGGTATTGTAGTTTATGCGGAGGAGCGGGGGTAGGTGAGGGGTTGCGATACTAATTCAGGCTCAAAAAAACAAAAATCGCGGTCGTCATCACGAGTACTAGTGCAGGCGATTCGCAATAATTTAACTCCTGAAATATTAACAATTACATCTTCAGGATAGGTTCCCTTTGTATGCTCTTGACTTATAAATAGTTGTTTGCCATCACCATAGACACGTAAAACGGTGACAGTTTCAGTTGCTCTGCTGCTATAAGCAACTGCAAAAATGCCTTGAAGTGTTGAATAGTTTCCGTCTATCCAGTACTCAATCCATTGATCACGGTAATATTGATGAAACCTTATTCCATTTTTATAGGCGCGATTATGAGTGAAGTCGTAACCATATTCACCGCCTATACTGTTAGTATATACATATCCGTATTCGTCATATATATCTAATGTAACTAAGTATGTTGATTGTTTAGGTGTTGGAGTAGGTGTGGGAGTTGGTGTCGGTGTCGGTGTGGGCGTCGGTGTAGGCGTTGGTGGAGGCGTGGATGGTGGCGGCGGGGGTTCTTGCGGTGGTGG